>WRHA01000109.1 GCA_009783395.1 Defluviitaleaceae bacterium | reverse complement strand
CGGGCGGCTTGCAAGAGGAAGCACCGTCGTTTAATTTGCCGACGGTTGTTTTGCGCGGCGTAACAGAGCGTCCCGAAGGGCTTGCGGCGGGTACGCTGGTTCTCGCAGGGACAGATGAAGACGCAATTTACAACGAAACCGCACGCCTCCTTACCGACTCCGCCGCTTATAAAAAAATGGCCGCCGCCAAAAATCCTTTTGGCGACGGCCATGCAAGTGCGCGGATATTGTCTGCCTTGGAGGCGTAAGTTATATTTTGGTCGCGCCGCCCATGTAGGGGATTAGGACATCGGGGATTTTTATGCTGCCGTCGGGTTGCTGATAGTTTTCGATTATTGCGGCGGAGGTGCGACCGACGGCAAGTGCGGAACCGTTAAGCGTGTGAACAAATGACGGCTTGTCGGCTGATGTTTCGCGAAAACGAATCCCGGCGCGGCGGGATTGAAAGGTTTCGTAGTTGCTGCACGATGAAATTTCTACATATCTGCCATAACTGGGCATCCAGACTTCGATGTCGTAGGTTTTTGCATTGGCAAAACCCATGTCGCCGGCGCAAAGCACGACGACGCGATAGGGCAGACCGAGTTTTTGCAAAATACTTTCCGCATCGGCGGTTAGTGATTCGAGCTCGTCGTACGAGTTTTTCGGATGCGAAAGCTTGAAAAGCTCAACCTTGTCGAATTGATGCAGGCGAATCAGGCCGCGTGTGTCGCGACCTGCCGCGCCCGCTTCCTTACGAAAGCACGGAGTGTATGCACACAATTTTACAGGCAACACCGCGCCGTCCAAAATTTCTTCGCGATGGAAATTTGTTAGCGGGGTTTCTGCCGATGGTATCAGAAAATAATCCGTGTCGGAAAGGTGGAACAACATGCCTTCTTTGTCGGGCAGTTGACCCGCGCCTTCCATGCTTCGGCGATGCGCGATAACGGGGGGCATAATTTCTTCGTAGCCGTTTGAGCTGTGGTGGTCGAGCATAAAGTTTATAATTGCGCGCTCAAGCCGTGCGCCAAGCCCTCGAAACAGCGTAAAGCGCGATCCCGTTATTTTAACGGCGGTTTCAGGGTCAAGTATGCCGAGTTCATTGCCCAAATCCCAATGCGGCTTGGGGTCAAAATCAAACTGCGTCGCCTCGCCCCATTTGCGGACTTCTACGTTATCAGCCTCGTTTGCGCCGGGAGGCACGCTTTCATGCGGCACGTTTGGAAGCCCCATCAAAAACGCATCGAGCTGTTCGTCAACGGCGCGGACTTCCGGCTCAAGTGCCTTGACTTTCTCCGCCAGCTCCTTCATTTCAGCCATCAAAGGCGCGGTATCTTCGCCCGCCTTTTTAAGCGCGGGGATTTGCTTGCTTGCCGCATTTTGCCGCGCCTTCATTTGTTCCGATTCGCCCAAAAGCTCGCGCCGCCTCTTGTCGAGATCGGCAAACTTTTCAAGCTCAAAATCCTTGCCTCGCGTGCCAAGCCGCGCCCTTGATTCCGCGAAATTATCGCGCAGCAATTTTATGTCAAACATAAAAAAAACCCCTTCCGATATTATATAAACGCAAAAATATTCCGTGCGATATAAAACAGCATAAACAGCGCAAGCATAATAAGCACAAACGCATTACTGCGCGGCACGAGCTTTATATTCACATTAAAAATTTTTAACACAAATTCCGTGTACAGTGCTATGCCGAGCAGACATGAGAAAATTACAATCGGATTGTACAAAAAAGAGCGTACAATGTCTCCGCGTAACAGCGCGGCGGCACTGCGCGTACCGCCACAAGCAGGACATTGTATGCCCGTAAGATAGTACAGCCGATCGCCGCCCGATATTTGCGACACTGCCACAAGGGTATCGAAAAAAAAGATGCCCGCAAACACGGCAATCGGAATGGAGATAGCTATAATTATCCGCAAACGTCGACTCATACAAACAGGATATATCCGATTTGCAACACAAAGTAGAGAATAACCAAGATTATTTGAAGAACGGAACCAACGATGCCTGTTATAAGCCCTGCTGTCACGTATCCCGCGTCGTTTGTTACACCCTGCTTTTTGCAAAGCACGGCAAGCACAATTGCACCAACACCAAGCGGCATTCCCATTCCGCAACAACCGGTAACTACAGAGGCAATTCCCAGTATCATGGATATAAGGGGCAATGGGCTTTTTGCCGGTTCGCGTTCGTTGACCACATTCATTTCATCATGTTCGTTCATCAAATTATCTCCTTGCGAAAAGTCGTTTAGAGGCGACCTACATTAAATCGAGAAAGATATTGCCAATGTTTAAAAAGAGACCAAGTATCAACCAGATTATGTGAAGAACAATACCGATGATACCCGTTATAAGCCCGATTGTAATAAAGTTCTTGTTGTACTCGACGCCTTTGTTTTTGCAAATCACGGCCATTACAACAGCGGCAATACCCAAGGCAATACCAATCCATGCACAACAGCAACCGATAACAATGGATGAAATACCCAAAATCATTGAAATCAGCGGCATTGGCGTTTTTTCCGGCTCGCGGCCGCCGACAACATTCATGTCATCATACTCGTTCATTTAATTCTCTCCTGTCTCTGCTTAATTTTTTTGGTATTATAAACCTTTTTCGGCCATAAAACAATCCGCCTCTATGCCGTTTTCACGCATATAATCTGTTCCCCAGTGACAAATTGCATCGAGGATGGGTTTTATGCTTTCGCCCAAGGCGGAGAGGGAGTATTCAACTTTTGGCGGCACAACCGGGTAAACCGTTCGCAAAACGAGGCCGTCGGATTCAAGCTCGCGCAGTTGTTGCGTCAGCATTTTTTGTGTGGCTTGCGGAATCAGTCGGCGAAGCTCGCCAAACCGCCGCGTGCCGCCCGTCAAATGCCACAGAATCAGGGCTTTGTATTTTCCGCCGATTATATCGAGCGTCGCAACGACGGGGCAGTTTGTTTTTGTACACACATCTGTCATATTTTTCTCCATAAGTCCTCCCGCTGTGCCATGCTTGCATGGTTACTTTTTTGATACTATACCACATTATTGTGCGTACTTGTATTCCGCGCAAGTTGTGCTTAAATATTAATCATAGCAATGAAGGGAAGGAGGGGCTGAAAATGATTTTAAGAGCAAACTGTTCAAATCCGCATTGCAAATGCGAAAACTGCCGATGCGGCGACAACTGCAAATGCGCCCCGGGCATACCATGCCCGTGCGGATGCGATTGCCACACTTAGGCGCGCCAAGCGCGCATTGGGCACCGTGGACATCCGTCGGAAGGCGACGTGTTCGTCTCGAAGCCGGATGCCGTTCCCCGCGCAATAAAAAAATCGGTGCGGGTAGTGTCA
>WRHA01000108.1 GCA_009783395.1 Defluviitaleaceae bacterium | reverse complement strand
AAAACAAACCCCTCGACGACCCCCCTGCCATATTTCTGACTTCCGAAATAAATGAACGCATGGAACACGAGATGCGACAGCGCGGTGCAAATGACTACTTATGCAAGCCGGTCGACTCCGCAAAGTTGACAGCCTGCATCAAAAAGCATTTAAATTAAATCTCCGCCCTGTTTTTTGCAGGGCGGTTTCTTTTTGTCTAAAAATAACGGCGCGGAAAAAAATGTTGTTATCGCCGTCATAAATGCCAATGCCGCCTGCGCGATATAAGCCATTCGTATCAACTCCCGTTGTCGGGTAGTTTATGTAGATCTTGCAAAATTATGCAAGATTTTATGGGTGACCCCCCAAGAGGTCGCTTACTGACCTTCCACAATACCCTTCATGGAATCGGTAAGCGATTCAAATTGGCGCGTCATTTCCTCGTTTATACTTTCGGTTGTTTCACCGATCGAAGTTACGGCGGCACCGGTGGTTGAAATAGAATCCAAGAGAGTTGTAACAAAGGAGTTTACCTGCTCTATTTTAGGAGCAATGGATTCATTTATGTCTCGCGCACTTATTGCGGAAACCTTTGTTTTGTTTGCCAAATTCTTTACCTCATCGGCAACAACCGCAAAACCTTTGCCGTGCTGACCCGCGTGCGCCGCCTCGATTGCGGCATTAAGAGCAAGAAGGTTAATCTGATTCGCAATGCTTATGACGTTTTGCGACATATTCATATATCGCCCTACGTCCTCGCTTATGTGCTCGATTACCTCCTTAATCGTTTCGGAATCGTTGATATTGTTTATAACTTTTTCACGCACTTCGTTAATCAGCTCAACAGACGATTGCGTCATGCTGTTTATTTCATCCACAACGCGCTCCACATCGTCAATTTTTTCGGAAACCTCTTCTGTCATTTTTGCCTTAGACGCGGCGGTTTTTTCGTCGTTCTCTACAGCAATTTTCCTGCTTCTTATGATGCACGCCTCCACGTCCGAAAGACCATGGTGCATGGCACGCGCCATATCCGAACAATGGGGAAACCCGCACGCGGCACAATCCAGGATTCTTTCCTCCTTGGTAAATTTTAAAAGCTCGTCAAACCGCTTGTTCAAATCTGCCTCGGAAATAGGAAAATCGTTGATTTTTTTTGCACTGTAGTTGCGAGAGAAATCATCATAATTTAATGCCTTGTCGAAGTCCTGCAAAATTTCACGCAGGCGGTCGGGTTCGGCCAAAAGTTTATTTTTTGCAACATGCTGCGATTTTTCGGCGATGTCCATCATATCGGGATTATGCGCACAACCCGTGCCGATGTTACAGCCGTGGCGGCAATTTAAAACGTCGAGCAAAACCGGCTTTACGCCGCCCGATTTCACCCGTTCAGAATACCCGTCCAAATAACGATAGGTCTCAGTCTCGCCCTCCATTTGCTTAACCCACGCATCCATGCCAAAGTAAAATTCAACATTTTCGCGCAAACCACCATGCTTGGAATAAAGCCCGCCAAGACCTGCCTCGTCGGAATCGTAAGGAGTTTTCGTGTGGCTCGAAAGATTTATATTATTCTTTTTGAGATACTCTTCGATTTTCTTAAACGTGACATTGTATTTGATATAACCGCGGGTATTTGCGTCGATGATTTCGTCTTTTTTCCCCAGGCATGGCGAGATAAACGCAAAGTCATCGTTAATATTTTTGTATTTTCGCGCATAAATCGCAGTACATATCATAGGACTTTGAACCGGCGCAAGCATAGGAATCAAGCTCGGCTGGCGCGTTTCGATGTAATTTACAATAACCGGACAAGGTTGTGAAATTACACCGGAATTTCCTCTTTCAATGTAGCGCAAATAAGCCCACGTCGTGATGTCCGCGCCGAAGGAGACGTCGTAAATTTTGTTAACGCCTTTTGATTTGAAAAATCCGAACAGATTTTCATAGGTATGTATAAAGTTTGTTCGAATGGCAGGAGCAACAAGCAGGGTAATTTTCTTACCGCTTGAAAGGTCGCGAAAGAATTGATCTGTGTCATCAACAAAATCGCGAGCATGTTGTGCACAACGCTCGATACAATGCCCACAGTGGATGCAGTTATCGGGAATTGTGGCAACCTTCATTTCACCGTTTGGATCCTTAACCGTTCGATTCGCGCCAAAAACAGGACAAACGCGAATACAATTGTTACAGCCCGTACATTTATTTTCGTTTGTTATTACTAAAGATTCCATTTTACAGCCCCCCGTAAAATATTTACTACCGAGTGATAATGCCACAAAGCAGATAATATTGCAACGCCAAAATTTTGGGTTTGTTCAATTTTTTGAGATTACTCCAATTTTTCACACCCTCCATACATGGGTATAGATGTATTCGACCCATTCTTTTTTTCACTTTTCTCCACAAACTCCGTCATGTTTCCACGAAAATAAAGCGGCAACAATTGCCTTTGCAATTTTTTATTTTTCCGCTCTTTTATCGCAAGTGTGTTAAAAAACATGACCCAAAGCTCCTGAGTTTCCTCTTCTCCGGCTGCATAGGAGAACTTCGCATCCTCAGGAACATCGGTGATTACATATGCCTTTCCGTCATATATTGCCGCCTTTTTGCGGCGTTTGTCGTGGATTACCCACGCCTGATCCATCAAGCGTTCGACAAAATGCTCTGCAAGCAATACAAGAACATCGTTTTTTGGGGTAACGGGGCAATAAAAAACGCCTTGCTTCGTTTCAGCAAAGCGGCAAAATCCGAAAAGCAAATGCGCCTCACGCCCCACTTGCCTGTAAAAATCGCGCACGTCGCGCACAAAACTTTCGTGCAAGTGACTGTCTACCATATGCCCGACAGCAAAGCCCAATTGTATGTACTTTAACATAGGAAGGAATCGCCTCTCGTCGTCGGAGAGAAATGCGTAATATACGTGATATGCCGCATCGGGCGAAATTTTCTTTCGAATAGCGGTAAAAACACGGGCAGCTTTTTCGTCGTCTGTCTCAATGCGACGCAAATCGCCGAGCGAAAGCTGTTCGCGGCCGTCGATCTGGATGCTTGTGGGAGAGAGTTTATCGTAGTACACCGCGTAAACAACGGACATAAATCCGTCAAATGTGCCGTCGAAGGTAAGTAACATGGCGTTACTGCGCCAGCGTAAGCTGCATGTAGCCGCCGGGGGTGTTTATGCGCGAGTTATCGGCAAGGCGGGGGGCGATTGCTTCGGGAAGCAGTGGAAAGTTGTCATAGGTTTTGCCGTTGCATGTGATGAAGTATTTTGCGCGCTTGAGGACGATACGCATTTTTTTCAAATCATCAAAATTAATCTTTCCGACGCGGCGGG
>WRHA01000107.1 GCA_009783395.1 Defluviitaleaceae bacterium | reverse complement strand
ATTTTTTCAAAAATCCCCCTCCCCCGAGAACTTAAAAAAAAGGAGCAACCAAAATGGAAAAACGAGTAGAAGCCATAACCGATATGAACGTCGACTTTGCGCAGTGGTATACGGATGTTGTGCGAAAGGCGGAGCTGGCGGAGTATGCCGAAACGGGCGGCTGTATTATTTATAAGCCGTATGGGTATGCGATTTGGGAGCTGATTCAGAAGGCGTTGGATACGCGGTTTAAAGCCACGGGGCATGAGAATGTATATATGCCGCTGCTTGTGCCGGAAGGGCTTTTGCAGAAAGAGGCAGACCATATTGAAGGCTTTGCGCCGGAGGTTGCCTGGGTTACGCATGGCGGCGCGGAGAAGTTGATGGAGCGTTATTGCGTGCGTCCGACGTCGGAGGTGCTTTTTTGCTCGTTCTATGCCAAGGATATTGAGTCTTATCGGGATTTGCCGCGGCTTTATAATCAGTGGTGCAGTGTGATGCGCTGGGAAAAAACAACGCGTCCGTTTTTGCGTGGGCGCGAATTCTTGTGGCAGGAAGGACATACCGCACACGCAACGGGCGAGGAATCGCTTGCGGAGGCATTGCAAATGCTTGATGTCTACTGCGAGGTTTCGTCGGACGTTTTGGCGATGCCGTATATCAAAGGGCAGAAAACCGAGCGCGAAAAGTTTGCGGGCGCGCTTGCGACATATACTTTTGAAAATTTGATGCACGACGGAAAAGCGTTGCAAAGCGGAACAACGCATGATTTTGGCGATAAATTTGCGCGTGCGTTTGAGATTCAATATTTGGACAAGAATAATAAGCAGCAGTATGTGCATCAGGCTTCGTGGGGCGTTTCGACGCGTTTGATCGGCGCGATAATCATGGTTCACGGCGATAATAACGGGCTTTGCCTGCCCCCGGAAATCGCGCCGGTACAGGTCGTGATTGTTCCCGTCGCGGCGCATAAAGAGGGCGTTTTGGATAAAGCAACGGAGTTACATGCGCGGCTTTCAAAAATATCCCGTGCAAAGCTTGACACATCGGACAAAAAGCCGGGCTGGAAATTTGCCGAATATGAAATGAAGGGCGTGCCGCTTCGTGTGGAAATCGGCCCGAAGGACATCGAGCAGAATCAATGCGTCATCGCACGCCGCGATAACGGTGAAAAAATCAGCGTTTCTCTCGATGCGCTTGAAACAGAAATTCCCGCGCTTTTGGATGCGGTGCATAAAAACATGTATGCCAAAGCGGCGGCACGAATGGCGGAGCGTACGTTTTCCGCAACAGATTTGCCGACGCTGAAAAAAATCCTCGACGAAACGCCCGGCCATGTTAAAGCAATGTGGTGCGGCAGTGACGCCTGCGAAGTGCGCGTAAAAGAAGAAGCAACGGCTACAAGTCGCTGTATGCCGTTCGTGCAGGAGAAAATCGGCGACACTTGTTTCGTCTGCGGGGAAAAGGCAGACAAAATGGTTGTTTGGGGGCGGGCATATTGATGATTAAGCATGGAATAACGCTGGTTGCGATGTTGGCGTTGGTTTTGACGATGCCGGTCGTGGTATATGCTCGGCAAAATGTCTTAGTCTGCCCGCTTACTCTTGATGCCGCGCCGACAGATGTTACACAAACAGAGCGGCATGGCATTCAGCATGTCGTGTACACCGTAGAACCCGGAACGGTGTTGCGTGCAGAGCAATACAGCTTCGGCGCGTATCGCTTTGTTGGTGTCGAACTGTGGTCCGTGCCGGACATTTCGTTTGACGCATGGGTTTTTAACGATGCGCCGTGGGTGGGCTGGCGACACAGAAGCATGTGGGATGACGATATGCCCGGCGATATGGTGCATTCTTTCACCCTCCACCCCCGTATAACAGGGCAAACTTCGTTTACGTTTGAGGCACCCGGAAGATTTTTGGTTCGATATATAACGAGCGGCGCGGAAGGCACCGATGCAAGCTATCTCTTCGTAAACTTCCCGGGAGATGCGCCTGCGCCGCCTGCGGCACCGACTGTATCCGCCGACATTTCTGTGATAATTAACGGTGTCACACAGAGCTTCGAGGTTCCCCCGCGGATTATAGACGGTCGCACGATGTTGCCGCTTCGCGCAGTCGGCGAAGCACTTTACATGGACGTCGACTTCGACCGCCCCACAAACACTGCAATCTTAACCACAGCAAATGCGACAATCCGACACGTAATAAACACCGCCGAAATTTCCGTAAACGGCGCGACACAATCTTTCGACGTTGCATCGACGATAGTTGACGGCCGAACCCTCGTACCGGTGCGGATGCTTGCGGAAGCAATCGGCGCAGATGTCGAATGGGACGCAACAACACGCACCGCGATCATAACAACCAATTAGCACGCAATTTGATAAATACAGCGTTTTCATGCATAATCAAAAAGCTGTCTATTCGAAAGGAGAATTGCCATGCCGCATGTTTTCAACCGTTACACAAATTTATTGGAGTTCAGCGCGTCGCCGCACGGCCAACTCGACCGCGAGGATCCAAACCTCTATCGCGACCAGTTTCCATACAATGAGCCTCCAAAAACGGTGTTTAACTACCGATCCGTGCCGATGGACATGCCCGATGAAATCTGGATTACCGACACAACCTTCCGCGACGGCCAGCAATCCCGCGAGCCATACACCGTCGATCAAATCAAACACATATACCAAGCTCTGCATCGCTTGGGCGGCCCGAAAGGCAAAATCCGCCAAAGCGAGTTCTTTTTGTATTCAAAACGCGACCGCGATGCGGCTTACGAATGCCTAAACCTCGGCTACGAATTCCCCGAGGTTACCGGCTGGATTCGCGCAACAAAAAAGGACTTCGAGCTTGTAAAGGAAGTCGGGCTGAAAGAAACGGGCATCCTTGTAAGCTGCTCCGACTACCACATTTTTCTTCAAATGAAAATGACCCGCCGCCAGGCACTCGGGCATTATCTTTCTATTGTTCGCGAATGCATCGAAACAGGCGTTAAGCCACGTTGCCACTTCGAGGATATAACACGCGCCGACTTTTACGGTTTCGTTGTGCCGTTCGTGCGCGAACTTATGAAGCTGTCAAAAGAATCGGGCGTGCCGATTAAAATTCGCGCCTGCGACACAATGGGCATGGGTGTTACATACCCGGGAACCGTTATGCCGCGCAGTGTTCAGGGCGTTATCCACAATTTGACGCATCACGCCGGCGTACCCCACGAGATGCTCGAGTGGCACGGGCATAATGACTTCTATCGCGCCGTAAACAACGCGACATACGCGTGGCTCTATGGCTCGGCGGCGGTAAATACATCCCTT
>WRHA01000106.1 GCA_009783395.1 Defluviitaleaceae bacterium | reverse complement strand
AGTTTAATTGCACCACTTGAGAGACTTGACTCAGCCCCGTAACGATTTGTGAAATGGCTTCGGCTTGATCCTTCGACGCAGTGGCTATTTCCGTAACTACGGTGAGAACCTGATTCGCGTTTTCGACGATTGTGTCCAGAGTCTCGGCGGCGGAGCGAGCGATTTCCGCGCCGGAATCGACAGTGGTAATCGATGTGCCGATTAGCGTTGTGGTTTCGGATGCGGCAGTTTGGGAGCGTGCGGCAAGGGAGCGGACTTCTTCCGCCACAACCGCGAATCCTTTGCCGTGTTCACCCGCTCTGGCCGCCTCGACAGCGGCGTTTAGGGCAAGCAGGTTTGTTTGGAACGCGATGTCTTGAATTGTTTGGATAATTTTTGAAATATTGTTTGACGCACTCTTTATTTCGTTCATTGCGACAAGGGTTTGTTGCATTGCCTCGTTGCCTTCGCGGGCTGTTGCATTAGAGGTGTTTGAAAGAGAATCGGCCTGAACTGCGTTTTCCGCGTTCGCACGGGTTTGCTTATTTATTAAATCTACTGACGCATTAAGCTGTTGAATCGACGATGCCTGTGTTGTTGCACCGTTTGCCAAATCCATCGCGGAGGCAGAAATTTGTTGCGCGCCGGTATGCACCTGCTCGGTTGCGGAAGAAATTTCGCTAATGGTTCGGCTCAAGGTCGTGGAAATATTGTTAAGCGAATCTTTGATTGCAGAAAAACTTCCGGCATACTCGCGAGTTATCTGCGTTGTAAGATCGCCTCGGGAAATTGCCGCCAAATCATCCGTAATTTCTCTAACATACGATAAAATATTTGTAGCGGTCGAATCCACGGATGTTGACAGGCTTCTAAAAACGCCGTTATAGTGGGATGCATCAGAGATATATCCCGCATTTCTTATGGTTTCGTCGATTTTTTCCAAGTCGAAATTGCCCGCCCCCATTTCTGAAAGGCATATATCAATCGCACTGATTGGCAACGAGACCTTTTCGAATACGCCGTTAAGTCCGTGAATCATTTCTGCCCATTTGCCGCTAAGCCTTCCGACGTCGGCGCGATGCTCAAGGTTACCGTCGCCACCCGCCAAAACAAACGCTTCGATTTCGTCGGAAACGCCCTCGATCCTGCCCTTTAACTCGGACACCACGGTTTTCACACCCATGTCCTTGCCGTCATATTCCTTCATGTCACTGTCAAACACACCGTCGGCGATGTCGCTTAAAACGCTGAGAATGTCCTTCAATATCACTACATAATTATTAACCATGTCGTTTATGCTGTCGGAAATATCTCGATACGCTCCCAGATATTTTTCGGAGTCGAGGCGCGTGTCGATCAGACCGCTTTCGTGCTTGCCTCGCATGTCGTTTATGTCGTCAACAATGCTGTGTACATTGTGCACAACAACGCCGAAACTCGACGCAAGCATTGCCGTTTCATCTTTGGCACGGGTCGAAAGATTTACGTTAAATCGACCTTGCGCCACATTGTCTGCCACGCCGATTATGCGCTTTATCGGCCTTGTAATTGAGCCGGAAATGGCGATTGCGAGAAGAATCGAGGCAATCACAGTCGCAATCGCTACAACAATGAAAATTAGGGAATAGATTTCTGCAAGCCGCTGTGTGTTTTCGACGGTTATGTGCAAAATTGCGGTGTCGTAGGCGATTTTTTCGTCGGTAATGCGCAGAAGTTCGCGTGACAAAGCTTCCTGCGCCTCGGTGTTTTCAACAACACGCACCAAATTGCCGACGCGTGCGTATGCGATGTTGACCAAAACCAAGTCCCGGTGATACATTTCCGCAACGGAATGAAGAAGCCGTGCGTTGTCGACGATAATCTCGACGTCGCCGGCGGCAAGGGTCGGATTTTTTTGCGTTATCGCGATATATTCCTGCGTATTTTCATAAATTCGCAACATTGTTTCCGCCGCAGATGCCGCATGGGCGTCCTGCCGCTCGGAAAAAGCTACGTCGGCGTGGATTGCGGTTGTTATTCGTCGCAGTTCCGTTATGTCAAGCTGAACATCGCGCATTAGAATCGATGCACGTTGTGTGTATTCGATTACATTGAAATTCGTGTTACTGACCGTACGGTTTGTGATTATGCCGACTGCCGCAAGCACACCAATCAGCGCGATAATTACTCCGAAACACACAATCAGACGCGTAAAAATCTTCATTTGACGGAACATGTTCTTTCCTCCATGAGTGTGAATGTATTTGTGAATGAATTTTATTGTAAGCTGTTTTCAAACTGCATAAGCTCGTCGAGATTTTCGGGGACTTGAAGCTCGCCGCGTGCGATGCGTCCTGAAATTTGCATTGCAGATGAATGAACATCCATGTCAACCAAAACAGCGGTTGAGCCGATGTATGGCGTAATGCCCACTGCATTGCGCGCAAGGCCGTAAACAAGATTTTGCCCGCCGACCTCTTCGCCTCGCGAAAGGCGCATGGAAACGTCATAAATCGCTTCACCGACATGCTTCAAGGTTGAAACAATCATATGGTTCGGTGCAAGGTCGGCCTGATTGCGATCAACGCCGATGACGTAAATATCATACGCAATCGCCGCGTCAATCGCGCCCTGCCCTGCGCCGCCCGCCGCCGCAAACAAAACATCCGCGCCCGCCGCGTGCATTTGCGACGAAATTTCGCGTGCGATGTCTGCATTAATGAAATCATTGATGTAGTCAACCAAAGCCACTACCTCAAGCCCGTACGTTACGTTTGCATACAGCACACCTGCGCGAAATCCCGATTCAAATCGGTGGATAACAGGTATCGGCATTCCGCCCAAAAACCCGATTACACCTGTGTTTGAATGCCGCGCCGCGAGATACCCCGCGACGAAAGTGGCTTCGTTATCCAAAAAATCAACGGCAACAACATTTGGTAAAATCGCGTCGCCGAAGTAAAAATCAATTATTCCGAACATTTGCTGCGGGTTTTCAAGTGCCTGTTCAACAACCGCATCGGCACTCATAAATCCGATTGCCCAAATAATATCTTTGTCGCGCCCAACAAGAGTAGCCATGTTTACGGGCAAAAGTTCCGGTGTTGGGGATTCAAGATAGTCCACAGCCGCGCCGATTGTTGCACTGAGGCGTTGCAACCCGTGCCACGCGGACTGATTGAAGCTCTGGTCATTAACGCCGCCCGCGTCCGTAACCATTCCTGCGGCAAAGTCGCCGGAGAGAACGGGAGTGGCCGCAACGGGAGCCGCCGCCGTCACCACGCCATCTAGATGCGCAAGACGCGGCGGGGCGATTCTGCTTACGATTCCC
>WRHA01000105.1 GCA_009783395.1 Defluviitaleaceae bacterium | reverse complement strand
CTGGACTGCATGGGGGTTGATTTTTTACTTGAAAATACGAGTGATGGCGTATGTTTTTGGATTGACTTGCCCACCGTAAAATAGGTTATAAAACGCAATCATAAAACGTCGGATAAAATTTTCCGACGTTTTTCATTTTGTAAGATTGGCGTAAGGTTGAGGGGTTACAATGATTTTATCACCTCGACAAATCGAAGCCACAAGGAGGAATTTGTAAATGTACATCATTCAAAACGCATTAAAAAACGTGGTACGTAACAAGGGCAGGAATATCCTGTTAGGGTCTATCATCTTCGCCATTATTGCAACAACGGTGGTTGCGCTGATGATTACCAACACGTCGGACAGAATTATTGACGAGTATAGAGGTCAATTCGGCATAGAAGTAACCATCGAGCGAAATACGCAAACATTCGTTGATATGCGCCAACGAGGGGAAGCCGCTATGGGTATCAACATAACTAATGAACAATTTATCGCATTTGCGGATTCTGACTTGCTTCAACGTAGTGTGATAATGAACAGCGCAATGATATACAGCGAAACAGTAACTGCGATAGGTCAAACAGGGGAATTAGCGGCAGGACACGGTTTTGCGATTGCTCCTACCATGCAAATGCACGGCAACAACTGGGAAGATTTTACAAACGGTCACAGGGTTTTGGTTGTGGGTGAAATGCCTGTACGAGTCAATGAGGTTGTCATCAGCGAAGAACTTGCCGAGTTAAACGATATATCCGTAGGCGATACCATACGACTATATGGAACGGTGATGGAGCCGGCCGCTGCAATGGGGTTTACGCCGCCTGTGTATGACCTTGTTGTCACAGGGATTTACTTTTGTGCGGCAGAAAGTGTCGGCACATGGGGAAGCACAACCATGATTCGTCAAAACGAAGTATTGACTGTTGCTGACACGATGCCGGGAGCGGCAATAATCGCAAGATACTATCTGCGCCACCCATCTTATATAGATGCTTTCGAGCAAGAACTTCGGGAAAAGGGCTTGCATCCGATTTTTGACGTGAACACAGACGAGCATCTTTTTAACGCCATTGTCGGCCCGGTTGAAGGTATGCGTGGTATAGTAATGACTTTCATGTTTGTTGTATTGATATTGGGTGCAATAATCCTCATCCTATTATCATCAATCGCAATAAGAGAGCGGAAATACGAAATAGGCGTACTCCGAGCGATGGGCATGAAAAAAGTTAAGGTTGCGTTGGGTTTGTGGTTTGAGATGGTTACTATTACAGCAATTTGCTTGGCAATAGGAATATTTGTGGGTTCGCTTGTTGCACAGCCAATATCAACTGAGTTATTGGCGCAACAACAGGAAACTGCACAAAACATACAAGACCAGTTCTTTGCCGGACGAGAAATAGCCGGGCTTTCAAGGGTTGTCAACGATGACCCGATTACCGAAATAAATCTGACCCTTGGAATAGATACCATGCTTCAAATTATCCTTATATCGTTACTCCTTGCGTCTGCGGCAGGGATTGCGGCAATCAGTAAAATCACAAAATACGAACCTATTAAAATACTCATGGAAAGGAATTAGGTGGGATAATGAGCATACTAACCCTCAACAATGTTTCATATAGATACGATGGCACAAAAAAGAACGTCCTAAAAGGCGTGAGCGCATCATTTGAAGCGGGAAAGGTTTACGCCATTGTAGGCAAGTCGGGTTCGGGCAAATCAACCCTATTATCCTTAATTGCGGGATTAGACGTTTGCACAGACGGCAAAATTCTTTACGGCGAAAAGGATTTGAAAGAAATTGATAGGGATAGCTATAGGGCAAAGGGAATAGGCGTTGTGTTTCAAGCCTTTAACCTCATTACCAATTCGACTGCCATTGACAATATCGTGTTGTCTATGCAAATTAGCGGAAGCAATGAGCGTGATAAAAAATCGTTTGCTTATGGGCTGCTCGAAAGAGTGGGCATCGACAAGGAAACGGCAGATAGAAAGGTTTTGAAACTTTCCGGCGGTGAGCAACAGCGTGTAGGTATCGCAAGGGCATTGGCGCATAATCCAAATATCATAATAGCCGACGAACCTACGGGCAATCTGGACACAGACACTGAAAATGATGTGTTGAAAATTCTATCTTCACTTGCCCATGACGAAGGTAAATGCGTAATAATCGTTACGCACTCAAAAAAAGTATCTTCCATTGCGGATGAAGTGCTGGGCATGAAAGACGGTAAGCTAACATCTGTAAATCAAGGAAAATGAGAAATGCGACAGACAGTATGTTTTCAAACAATCGAAAAACTCGACAAGGCTTGTGTTTATCAGCCCTGCCGAGTTTTTTTATCGAATTAGCCCAAAGTATAGATAAGTATTATGCGATTACAGGCGGAATGCAGAAACATATAGATGAACTGATGCCCAAGGCGCAAACCAAGAAGCACAGTTATGAGCGTGATTAAGGACAAAACATTAAAAGCTACTGGCCAAAAAAAGGGCTTCTACCCTCTCATTTTCGAGGGAGAAGCCCGTCCTGCCGCCTTTGTGTAGAGCGACAGCTATATCATTCATATTGCAATTCGTAAAATGGCATAGGGATTTCAGTTACATTATCTGCCTTAAACAGCGTAATCCCGCCGTTGTTATCGTAAACTCCATATAGCCATTCATTGGGACTATACCCATAAATAGAATAAATGGAAATAAAATCAAAGCCTTGTGCAACACCGATTTTTTCGCCCAAAGGTACATCAAGTTCAGCGGGGTTTGTTGTAGACACCAATCCAAATGGCGCAAAAATAATATTATCTATCCGTAATTGGATATTGTATGCAACCCCCGGAAAATCATATAAGCGAGTAGCAATCGTTTCAATTTCATTCACGGGTACACGCGCACATGAAGATAGAATGAGGCACAGTACAACCATTGTTAGACCGAGCATAAATTTTCTTTTCAAGAGAAACACCTCATTCCCAGATAATAGAGCAAAATTTGTTATGCATCGTGTAGCATCGCATGATTTATTGCTCATGCTCTGTCATTTCGTTTCTCTTTTCTTCAATATATTTCTTTTCAGCGATATATTGTGTAACATTTCTTCCAAACGCAATAGCTAAAATAACAAAAATCAAAATTTCAAACGGACTAAACCAATGCACTATGCTAATGGCAATTGAAAGCAGTAGAGCGATTCCGCTCAGTATACAATTTATGAGTTCGTTTTTTACGTAATCTTTTTTCATTTTGTCACCCACTCTA
>WRHA01000104.1 GCA_009783395.1 Defluviitaleaceae bacterium | reverse complement strand
GGGCGGCAGTTTGACGGTTACCTTTTTTTGCACCCGCCCCGACAAACAGTATCCGGCTTCGAGACGTATCTCCGCCCTCCACAACATGCCCACGGTGCTCACCGCACGCTTGGCGTGCTTTTTGCACCCGCCCCGACAAACCGTATCCGGCTTCGAGACGTATCTCCGCCCCCCACAACATGCCCACGGTGTCCAATGCACGCTTGGCGTGCCTTTTTTCGGATTCTTTGGAGGGTGTTGTCTATGGATTTTTTGTTTTTTGAAAGCTCGGCGGCGATTTCGGCGTGGGTTCTGCCGTCCAAATGTAGGGTTAATACATCGCGCTCCATCTCGGTTAAATTTTGGCGGATAAAATCTGTAGCTTCTCGCAACGATTCGCGACCGAGGAATAACACCTCAGGGTTGTTTTCGCGGGAATCGGCAAGGGTTTCCATAAAATTTTCGCCCGGCACGTCGCCCTCGCCATCAAGGGACAATGACTCGTTAAGCATCGCGTGTTTTTGCCGATTTGCAGTTTTTATCGCTGTCTGCACCTGCCGTGTTACGCAAAGCGACGCAAATGCGGAAAATGTCTTGTTGCGCGTCGCATCAAAATCCAAAACCGCCTTGTACAGCCCAATCATGCCCTCCTGAATCAAGTCCTCAAAATCGCCGCCGGCGACATAATAAGCCTTCGCACGCGCCTTAACAAGAGGCTTAAAGCGCGTCAAAAGCTCGTCCAAAGCGGACTTGTCGCCGTCGCGAAAATTTTTTACAAGAATTTCATCCGACGTTTTTGTCATTTTCAAACGCACCCCTCCCTCTTGTGAGAAAATTATATCATATAAAAAAGCCCGCCTGTGGTGTATAATTTGTATTGGTGAGCGTGATGAACTTTAAAAAATATAAAGCTCTGTCGGCAACGCAAAAACAAAACGAGGCGTACTATGTAATCGGTTTGGATGTCGGTAACGATTCGTCGGCGATAGCTTTTTATAATTTGGCGGAGGGTGCGGCGGAAACGATCGACCTCAGCGGCGGATACGGCAAACCGTCCATTCCGACCGTAATGCAATATGTGCCGGAAACGAAGGAGTGGGTTTTTGGCGAATACGCCGTTTTGAATCGCGGGGACGGGGTGACTTTTTCGTCGCTTCTTCGGCGGATGGGGCAGTTTGATTATTTGGATGTCGGCGGGCGGTCGCTAAGCGTTGCCGGTGTTTTCGCGCTGTTCGTTAAGGAAATTTTATCGAGTGTGAAAAATATTAACCCGAAAGCGGAAATCGTCGGCATTGTTGCGTCGGTTCCCGCCTATTTCAGCAGTGATGCGCGTGAGGAATTTACGCGCGTTTTTAAGTTGGCGGGATATGAAAAGGAGCTTATCGCCCTTGTGCCGGACAGGGAGTGCGTGCTTGCGCATTACTTTCGCTCTGTGCCGGAACAGGAAGAAACCGTGTTGCTTGTTGATTTGGGAAATCGCGAGCTTCGCGGCGGTTTGTATAATGTCCAAACAAGCGACGATGCGATTTCGGCGGTTTGTGTGTCGTCGGTTTTTGACAGTGAAATATGTATGGCGGCGTTAAATGCCGATGTGGAGCGGCTCTTTGCGTCGTTTGTGCCGGATTTGCCGCCTGATGCAAACGAGCAACTCGCCGCTTTTTCGCACCAGCACAAGGATTTGTTGTTTCAAAAAAATATCCGCACGAAGCCGCAAAAGCTTTACTTCAATTTCGTCTACCCGCCCACTGCCCACACGATTACGCACGAGCGCGTCGAAGAACTTGTCGCACCCTATTCGGCACGGTTAGACAAATTTCTGCGCGACGTGCTTGAGAAAAATTTGCTTGATAAGGCAGTGACGGCATCAAATGTCGACGCGGTTTTGTGTGTGGGCGGCGGTTTTGACATGCTTTGGGCAAAAGATGCGGTGACTGCCGTTTTCCCTTCCGATACATCAAAAAAGCGTGTGCATTTTTATAAAAACCCCAAGGTGATTACAGCCGAAGGCGCGGCACTAATCGCGGCGCGGGAGGTTGGGCTTGCGGGCGCGCCGCTCTCTCTCGAGGACAAACACCAGCTTACCGACGATATTGGAATAAGCACCGGTGATAATTTCCTCACGCTTGTTCCGCGCAACGGTTTTTGGTGGCAGGCGCACGCGCCGAAACTGGTGTTGGTAAACAGCCCTGTTGAGGGCGAGTTGGAAATGTTCGTCGCGATTCAATCGCCGTCCGGCGAAAACCGGGCCGTTTCGAAAATCATCCTCGACGGCCTGCCCCTCCGCCCAAAAGGCGTAACCCGCCTGGAAATCGCACCAAATTTCCGCTCAAACGCCGAGCTAACGGTTAAAATCACCGATAGGGGCTTTGGGGACTTGTTTCCAAGAACAGACTACGAACGGGAGTTTATGGTTAAAATTTAGCCTACATCACAAAAACCAGATAATGCTCATTTTCGTTGTTTGACAGTCGAAGGGTGTTGCCGTCTGTTTCGAATCGATATACGAGGGTTAGATTTATCGTGGTGTATGTGATTGTTACGGAGTCGCCTGCGACATGCCAGTTAAAGGGAAAATGGCGGATTATATTTCCGTCGTGGTCGAGCGTCATAAATTCGCCTGTGCCGTCTGCGAGGAAGGTGTAATAAATGTACTCGCCTGCGTTCGCCCATTCTTGGTATGTCGAGGATGTTGACTCTGTAAACTGCCATCCGCCGTGAAGCGCGGGGTCGATTGCAGCGTGCGCGGGGTCGGCTGTGTCGGCGTGATAAAACGCAGTGTATGCGTCGCCGCTTCCTATTGCAACAAGAAGCGTTTCGGTTTCGCGCATGAAGGCGTATGAAATGGATGTGTTGTGACCGGGATGGAAAAAATATACCCATGTTTCAACGTCGAAGTTTACGATGTTTTGGAACTCGAAACCGCGTAACAAAAGTTGCTCGTCGAATGCGTCGGTGTCGGGAATCCAATGCTGTGCAGGCATCTCGTGTACATAAAGGTAGTCGTAATAATGGCTGAGCCATCCCATTTCTTCGCCCAAATTTAGCGGCGTTCCGCTCATTATTAGGCGTGCATGTGGGCTGATTGAAACTATGTCCGGGATGAAGGCGTAGCGTGCAAGGTAATTTATTTGACCGTCGAACTGCTGCGGTTGCCACGGCGTGCCGCGCCCGAGCGGCAAAAGGCTCGCCTCCGAACCCGCGGCGGGTATGTTTATACGGTTTGCGGGTACGGCAAACTGCACGCTTGCGCGGTCGGGGC
>WRHA01000103.1 GCA_009783395.1 Defluviitaleaceae bacterium | reverse complement strand
CCCTTCCCCAACTTGGGGAAAGGTTGGACGGCGAGGGCGAGGAAGAACTTAGCCACACAGATAAAAAAATAGCGGAAATGTACAGCCTTTCAAAAAATACAGTTTCGCGCTATCTGCGTATTCATCAGCTTTACACGCCGCTGAAAGAAATGCTGGACATTGGTTTTGTGCCGTTTGTCCCCGCCGTTACCGTTTCATTCTTGACGAGCAAAGAACAAATAATGCTTGCGGATTATCTTGACGAGGGCATAGGCAGACTTGATATGAAAAAAGCTGAAATAATGCGCGAGTTTTCCAAGAAGAAAAAACTCAACATCAAAAGCATTAAGGAAATTCTTTCGGGACAAGCCCTGCAAATGAAGCAAAAAGCCCCCTCAATCAAAGTCAGCAATGACGTTTACAATCGCTATTTTGCACACGGTCAATCGGCAAAGGAAATTCAAAGTACCGTTGAGGAAGCCCTGTCTTTCTACTTCGCCCACAAATCAGCGGGAACGGAGTGATAAAATGGACACTCCCCCCGAAAAACCAACCGCCGACCGCAAATCCTATCAATCCGAGTATTACGAAAAAAACAAGGAAAAATTGAAGGAAAAGCGCAAGGCTACGCGCCTTGCGCGGCACAATGAACGCCTTGCAACAGAACCCGAATATCAAAAAAAACACGCCGAATACAACGAAAAACGAAGCGCGACACGGAAAGACCGCCGCGCCAATGACCCGGAATATCTGAAACACACAAATGAAGAATGGAGGAAACGCCACAAAGAGCGCATGGCAACCGACCCCGAATATCGCCGCAAGTACGAGGAAAATACCGAACGGCAAAACGAACGGCGCAAGCGGTTACGAGAACAGGCAAGGAAAACTGACGGGGAATAACAGCCAACCGAATGTTGTATAAAAAAAACGGACACTTTTATGGAAGTCGGAGTGTTCGTTTTTTTTAGTTAAATGGTGTTTGGCAGGTTCTTTGCGCCTCGTAGAGGACACCGACATGGCAATGTTGTCTCTCGATTCCTCTTGTGCGTTGCATCGAAAATATATATCAAACTATAAAGCCAGTAATCGTATGTTCAAGGCCAGCCCAATCAGGTGTTAAAAAATGGACTTTCACATGGTTGTACACATCGTCTATCTCTCGAAGCATCCAAGGAAGCGTATCACGATTTACGGTCAAAATTAAAATTTTCTTTTTCAAAGCCAATGCGTAGCCTAGTTCTACTAATGCACTTGTTGGAATATTTTGCGGATAAATTAAAACAAAAAATTCAGATTTTTCTATTGTTAGAAAATCCTGCCGAGCAGACGAAGCGGGCGAATCATAAGACAACACATCAGGCACAGTAAGGGCTGCGGAAAAAATAGTAACACTTGCTTTTAATTTTTCGGCTAATCCTATTAGATATGCTCTAAATTCATCATAATCGCACCTGCTCGCAAAAGCTGCTATCGGTGTCGCAATGAAAACAGTTGGCTTCATAAAATCAATCCTTCCATTCTGCTAGAAGTAGACGCTAAATTATAATATTTCAGTGATGCTTGGAATTATTCATTAACATTGTCGCCATCATCAAAAATGTCCAATCCTTCTGCTTCAATTTTGGTGATAATGTCGGAATACTCGGTGAAAGGGAATACGCGAAGGTGGCGAATAGCTCGCTCAGCTTCCTCCAACATGAACGGAAGTTTTTCTTTGTAAAAAATCACCAGCTTTTTACTGAGGGCAATTCCATATCCGATTTCAACTAATGCACTAGATGGAACGTAGCTAGGATAAACAATCAGCATATATTCAACGCTTTTCAGATGCTTAAAATTTCGCTTTATTGCTGTAATTTGCCCATCAAACGCATCTTTGCTTTTAATTTCAAACAAAGGCGAAATTACTTCTCGAAATCCGAGTTTTTCAAACAACTCCTTGAGTTGCAGGGAAAATTCATGTAACTTAGCATAATCACTTTCTCCGATACTTGCCATAGGCGCACTTATATAAAGAGTATTTAGCATTACAGCTTTAACATGGTCGGGATAAATATATTGCGAGCTAAAAATTCGGGTGTCATTTAAGTCTGCCAAAACAGGCGAAAGCTTTTCTTTTATGACCTCATAGCCCTTTTTCGCCATTGTTTCAATTGTTTTTGGGGGAATATCGAAATTCATTTCTTTTTTTATGTCACCAATCATTTTGATGAATTTATTTTCGTTGAGAAAATCAACGCACTGGTTTTGGTTAATAGGAGTATCCCTCAATCGTTCTGGCTTGCAATCTATCAACAGGGGTATCACCTTTATCCCCTGTGACACCATCACGCCTGCTTCAAAATAAACCCAAGGAGCATACGTATTGTTTTTTGTAATGCAAATCATGCCCATTTTGCAGGATTTCAACTTGTTCTGTATTTTATTCCACCAATCAGAACCCGAAGCAATATCAAGGTCTGACACAAAACAAGATAACTCATTGCCCTCAAAAATAATATTTTCAAGGGCTTCTTTCATTTCAGTTGCAATTTTTTTACTATCTTCACCGGACCAACAAATAAAAATTTCATTTTTCTTTTTGCAATCCATGAACAACTCTCCTTTGCGATTATAATATATAAGATTCAATCCGATGCAAATGTAAATGGCTCAAATTCATAGAATTAGTCTTTGTGTTCGGGCTTGTAAAAAAGAGTGCCATTGTCCATGCGTATTAAATAGCAATACGAACGCAAAAAGAAAAAGCAAACTTGTCTGTTCTGCAAAAGTTGCAAATTCCTGAAAAATCATAAATGTACAAAAAAACACAAATCGATGCTTGCCTAATACCTATTAGTGATATTTGCCTGTTAGATTCAGATGGTTGAAGATTATATTTACATAATTTTCGTTGTTATCGGAGTATTGCCCTTCATTATAGAAGTTACCTTCTGATATTTTATAGCCAAAAGCAGAGTGCATCAAATAATTGGTATAGTCAAACAGCATATCGTTCGCTACATTTCCGCATACGAGCGAAGGCTCGCCTATGTTGAAATATGTGAAGTTTCTTATAAATTCATGAATGTCTAGCGCATAGCTGTAATTTCCGAAAAAGGGCGCATTTCTGTCAGCCACATATTCTAATGAGTGACATCGCCCATAAGAAGCTGTATTCAAAACAAGTTAAAACCGTTTTAACAAGGTAGTGATGTGAGAAATCATAGCCATAGCTTCGGCGGAATGAGTGGATATTTC
>WRHA01000102.1 GCA_009783395.1 Defluviitaleaceae bacterium | reverse complement strand
CGTATTGTATCGTAACGCCCAATACGGCGCGGCCGCGTACATAACCGTATTGTATAAGATTCGCTACAATGTCCTCGGCGTGGGATGACGGAATGGCGAAGCTTTCGCCGATGATTTTTATTACCGCAAGGTCGGTACTGGGGTCTCGGCCGATTATGCTTGCGGGAAACTCGCGTCCGTCATACATGAGTACCGTTATGTTGCTCGCGCCTTCGATTACATGGTCGTTTGTAACGATGTAGCCATTGTCGGATATTAAGAAGCCCGACCACCCTTCAGTTTTTCCAACTATTTCATGTTTTGTAAATAAACGCTAAAGAAAACAACCGAATGTGCCGACAATAATATAGAGGTCACGTCATTAACAATTTGACACGGGCTTGGTTTTTGTAAAATTCAAAAATGAATACAAGGAGGATGACCATGTGAACATTAGCTTTAATTCACCGAACACCGTGGAATTGCCGGGATAAGGGCAAAAACACACTGTTCCGAAAACAGCCGCACCAAGCACAAAAAAACTCCACCCTTCTCTTGACTTCATTAACTTTCGCTACAATCTTTCATTAACATTTGCTACATTTTTTAATTACTACAAACAGACAATGGTACATCCGTCCGAGGAGTCCCTGTAGTTGTGGAGCGGGCGCCTTCCAATCGATTGATTTTTGAGAATGCCGCAGAAATTTCCGCGGGAGGCGCGCATTCGATTGCACGCAGAACAGACGGTACGATTTGGGCTTGGGGTTCCAACACAAACGGCCAACTAGGGGACGGGACGATAAGTATTCGTCTTGCACCTGTGCAAGTAGCGCAAGCATTATCAAGACCGAATGCGCACGCCGTCACAATGCTTCGAATCGGAAACGGCGAGGTTATTTCAAGCGTAGACTCCGCAGTAGCAGGTGCTTCGGTAAGCATTGAAGCAATCCCCATGCCCGGCTATCGTTTTGTGCAGTGGCAAGTTTTAAGAGGCGGCGCAGCCATTATCGCAGAAATTACAAACCCAAGTCAGACATTTACGATGCCGAATAACCATGTAAGATTCCGCGCTGTTTTTGAAAATGTTGAAGCATTGCCCGTCCACGCAATTTCCATTAGGAGTACACCAATAGTAGGTGCAGGCACAGTCTCGGCAAACTATCTGAGCGCCCCTGCCGGAACAGAAATTGTTATCACTGCTACCCCAAATACAAACTATCGGTTCGCTAGATGGGAAGTTGAGGGTGGCGGAATAACCATTTCCGAGCCTACAAACCCAATACAAACATTTATTATGCCGAACAATCCTGTGCAAGTCCGCGCTTTCTTTGAGGCCGGACCGGCATCTCACACTATTGCTGCTCATCCTAACGACTCAGGTCGCGGAACAGTTACAAGAAGCCATTCGTCTGCCGCGGCAGGAACGCAGATTACCGTTACAGCCGTCGCGAATGCTAATTATCGTTTTGTGCGTTGGGAAACTGTAAGCGGCGGTATAACCGTTTCGCCATCAACAAGCCCGACCGGAACATTTACTATGCCGAATAATGCCGTAACGGTTAGGGCTGTGTTTGAAAGCAGGGGGGGACGTGGCACACGGACGTTTAATTTGCCGGGGCAAATGTCTATCTCAAATCTGGCATCGGGTCAATCCGGGAGATCTAGCCCAATATCCGTAAATGTGACTAATTTACCAGCAGGCGCAGAAGTTTCAAGTATTTCTGTAAATGTAGGTAGCACAAGCGGTACTATCCTTCCATCAAGTTTACGGGTAACAAGCACTTCGCGCCCCGGGCATGAGTTGGATATACCGTGGATGGGAGCATTAAACACTCCGCTGAGCAATACACACGATTTCTGGGGTCGGGAGGCCAATGCCGTATGGACAATAAGCTGGTTCGGAACAAATACTTCTTTGTCCCCGAATACCCGACAGTTCGGCAACGTAAGCCTTACAATCGAATACACATATACGAATTGATTGTAAAGCGAAGTGCGACCCTAATACAAACGAGGAAATATGCAGATGCATATGGTAAGGACGAAAAAAAACAACCGGAGGTTTTTATGCTTATAAATGGTGTTTCATCTGTTGGGCTTAGTATGGGTGCAAACCGCACGGTACAGTCCCGCGCCAACTTACCGCCCACCATGCTTTCCCGAAGCGAACCGAAAATGAGCGACGAGGAATTCGAGCAGCGGATTATAGAAATGGCAAAACGCGACCACGCTGCCGGGAGGTTTCAAAGTCAAGACCCAAGCAGCGAATTCCATACTTTGGAACGCAGTTTTGTATCCGTAGTTTCCCCGGACAGGGAAGGAATTATAAACAATGCGCTCCCCCGCGCAATGGCTACTATAACGAACAGGGCGAGGATATGGACGGAGCTTTCGTTTGAAGAGCTGGTTTGGAAGCTACTGTTTGGAGAATCGCCCCCTCTCGCCAGCTCGAACCAAGGGAACCAAGGACATCAAATGCTATTGTATGAGTTCAAAGACGCAAGCGGCAATGTAATTGCAGAATTATTTACAGGTGGTTGGAGTATGCGCTCCACTCCTGCCGAAAACGCTAGAAGTCTTGATTTTATCACCATATACAATCAAGCATGGCGTACCGCTGACCACGAGGCGCGATATGGTTGGCTTCGTGAGTTACCGCAGGAATGTGGCTGGGCTGAGGGCATGAGTGAAAGTGAAATGTTAGCCGTCCTTGCCGCCGCCGTGCCAAGTTGGTTCGCGGAAAATATGCCAACGGTGGACGCTTCCGAGCTGCAACCACAGCAAGGGCAAGCCGCCAAACAAACCGCCGCCCGATACGAAGCAAATTTGCATGAAGTAAGCTAGCTCGACAATATTTATTTCTTAATGAAAAACGCGCCACAAGGGATACCTCTTTCCTCGTGGCGTGTTTTTATTCGTATGTCTATCATTTCTCCTGAGTTAAACAAGTGCGGGTTCGTGTTCGTCTAAAACTACAGATAACGCCAAATCTTCTCCGTTGCGACGAATGCGCAGTTCCATTGTGTCGCCGGGCGACGAGGCGTCAAGAATAACGCGCAAATCTGCGAAAGTTGTAAGAGATGCCCCGTTTGCCGACAAAACTATATCGCCCGGCAAAACGCCTGCAACATGCGCCGCGCTTCCGGCACCGACCGAAACAATTTGCACATTGCCGCCGCCGTATTGTATCGTAACGCCCAATACGGCGCGGCCGCGTACATAACCGTATTGTATA
>WRHA01000101.1 GCA_009783395.1 Defluviitaleaceae bacterium | reverse complement strand
CAAAAACCGCCGCGACCCAGAGGGTCGCAAGGTTTTTTGCGACGAAGCAGTGCGGCAAAAAGACAAGCCCAAACAGGCAAGTTATTTTCGGACAGTTCCTTACGTTTAGCTGTCAACAGAAGCTACATATTCCTCCACTGCCTTGGCCACAAGGGTTGCCAGGTTTAAATCATGCATCATGGCAAAAAGGGTTACTTTTCTTATGGGGTGCTGTTCTTTCAGTATAAAATCCGGGTGGCGTTCAAAGGCCTCCTTAAAGATGTGATGCCGCTCGGTTAAATGGCTAAGGTCTGTAGCACCGGCTTTTATGGAATAATAGTGGCTGCGCAGGTACCACAAGACAAAATTATAGCAACGGTATTTATCAAGATGCGGCATTTTTGCGGCTTCGTGGTAGATTTGCGTAACAACAGTTATGCTGTCTACATTGGTTTTAATTTCATTGGAATTTAAAATACTGCTTTGTCGGAAAACATAGTTGTACTTAGGTTGCTTCAAGTAAACAAGACGGTTCATGCGCAGAAAAACTTGGAACATTATGCACACATCTTCAAACACCATCCCCAAAGGGAAACGGAGACCCTTTAGCAGTTCTGCCTTGTACAGCTTGTTCCATACATAGCTTTCTATTTCCTTATCCATAAGCAGAAGCTTTAATGCGTCATCACGCTCATAAACCTGCGGCATATCCTCCGGCGGAAGCTTTGGGGCAGCTACGCCGTTTTTTACTTTATTAAATGTAAGCATAGAAACATCGGCATCGCTTTCTTTAAGCAATGCCACGAGGGTTTCATAAAAGTCGGGGCAGATAAAATCATCGCCATCCACAAAGCCTATGTATTCACCCGTTGCCGCATCCATGCCGACATTTCTTGCATCGGAAAGCCCGCCGTTTTTTTTGTGAATAACCTTCACCCGTTTGTCCTTTTTGTAATGGTCGCAAAGCGCGCCGCTTTGGTCTGTAGAGCCGTCGTTTACCAAGATAACTTCGAGGTTTTCATACGTCTGGCACAGTATGCTTTCTACGCACTTTGGGGCATAATCCTCCAGATTGTAAATCGGAACTATGACGCTGATACAGTTTGATTTCATATGGACCATCCTTTTTTATCTCGCCATCGGCGATTCTTTTCATTCGATATATAACATTTTTGTTGAGTGTTCCGCTACTAAAAAATTCTATTTTTCCTTAAACTCTACATATCCGGAAAAGTCAGTCCATGTCCGCTTAATGGATGCAATATTGTCTTTAATATTTTGCACCTCGTCAATAAGCATACGTGCGTTGATTCGTATAGCATCATGCAATGCCTGTTCACGAGTATGTTCGCGGAAGGAAGATACTGATAAAATCAAATCGCCACCGCGCACAACAAAAGAAGCCTTGTAGCTTGGATTTAGCAAATCGCTGGCCAATATTTTATTTGTGTTTTTGTCATTAATTACTTCAAATGCAATGCCTTCAACGATGGTGTGAGCATTCAAGCTGATTTGGTCTGTCATTTTATTCCCTCCCTAGTATCGGGGTGATATTTTCAAAGTCAACGTAAATTCTAATTTCATTTGCAATAGCTTTAAGGTCTACATATTCCTCGCCATAATTAGTATCCACGATCAAGTAACCATTATCATAATTTTTGATTTCATTGATTGCCGTCAGTTTTTTTGGCACAAGGAACTTGAAAAAACTTTGCCCGGTGTCAAAAGTCATATATCCTTCTTTTTCTAAATATAAACGTGCAGTCATATGCCACCTCCGTAAACAGCTTACCCTCATTATACACATGAGGATTGTATGCACACAAGCAATGTCTGCGCTTCCGAACACACATCTCGCCAATATCCCCCGAAAAATCGGTGCGGGTAGTGACACTACCCGCACCGATTTTTTCTTGCGGTTTTTGGCAAATGGGGTATAATGGAAGAAAACGAAGTTTTGGAGGTTGTTATGAAAAAGAAATTTTCGATTCGTTTAATATGCCTTTTGGTTGCGGGTACTGTTTTATCGGGGGCTTTGGCTGTTTCGGCTTTTAACGGCTCGCCATATGAGGTGCTTAAGGATGCTGTGTTTAACGCGATGTTTTATGATAACTACACGCTGGAGACGGAGTTTACCTTGCGTGTAAACGGCGAACTTATCGACTATGAACGGGAATTTGCAATCCAAAGCGCAAGCGGCAGTCTTACTATGAGCGACGATCAATTTAATTTTCAAAACAACGAGTTGAGATTAAGCAAGTCGCAGATTAATGTAGATTCCATGGGGCGGCAGTGGTACTCTGTCGCTACGCGGGATCCGAGATGGGTCGGCTCTTCCAATTGGAGCGACTCACTGTTCGGCAGTTTCGGGCTTGGCGAAGGCGATCGAAACTCCAGTTATATGCGGCTGTACGAGCTTTTTATAGACCTCATGGTGGGCGATTTGCGAAACAATATGTACATGACGCCGCAGGGTGACGGCATACGTCGCGTTAGCGGAGCAATTACAGGCAGTCAATTGCCCGAAATTGTACGGGTGTTAATAGACATTGCAATCGAGTCGAATTACGGAGGTGCGGCAAGCTTTACGCCCCGTCCGAATCAAAATTCGTGGGAAATGCCCGTGCGAGATCTTACGATAAATCGCATATTCGGGACGGCAGACATCGACTCCGAGGGCAACCTTTTGTATCTTCTCGGCGGAGCAAATGTGACACTTGTAAATGTGTTGGGCGAAGTCAATGTCCTTGAAGCAGAATTTGCTATGACTTTTTCGGATATTGGAACAAGTCATCCGCAAGTCCCTGTTGCGGGAGTTGCAGAGCTGTTTACACCTGCGTTTATGTATCAAAATTTCGAAAGCAGATACACAAATGTGATGTTTCGGCTTGACGAGTACGGCAATATTTACATGGGTACAATGGGAACACATGCAGATATTCGTAATACGGGCGTTGTGTTTCCCGATCGGAGTGGTGTGCTTGGGGGGTAAATTTGTGCGCTCAGCGAATGGCATAAACATGGTACTTGAGCTTGAAGGTGTGACGAAGTTATATAAAAACGGGCGCGGTGCGGAAGATGTAACTTTCGCGCTTGCGCCTGGTGAAGTTTTGGGACTTTTGGGGCCGAACGGCTCGGGGAAAACCACTACAATGAAGGCGATTGCCGGGCTTGTGCGACCGACTGTCGGAAGCATCCGAGTCTGCGGCATTGACGCAGTAAATAATCACGAACAAGC
>WRHA01000100.1 GCA_009783395.1 Defluviitaleaceae bacterium | reverse complement strand
GCTGGCTTCGCAAGTCCTCCGACAAGGGCAGCGGCGACGACATTGCGATGGGGGTAATAGCATGGCAGTAAAGCAAATCGTGACATTAAAAGGCCAAAAAGACGGCATAAATATTATCCTCGACGAGGCCGCCGATTTTGAGGAAATAAAGGAAAGTTTGCGAAAAAAAGTTTCGCAGGGGAAAAATTTTTTCGACGACACCGGTGTAAAAGTTTTCTTCAAGGGTCGTGAGCTTGACGAGTACAGCGAAAAAATTCTCGTCGATATAATCGCTGAGGTAACGGACACTCCGGTTTACAGAGATATTGCAAAGCCGCCAAAAGCACCTCCGCAATCACCTCCCCCGCAAAAGCTCGCCATCCCCGCGCCAACCCAACAAAAATCCACCTGTCGCGAAAGTCCGACGGCATACTATCGCACCGGTCTCCGTTCCGGTCAGCGTATAAGATATGAAGGTTCTGTCGTAATCATGGGCGACGCAAACCCCGGAAGTGAGATTATCGCCGACGGAAACGTAATCATTCTCGGCGCGTTAAAAGGACTGGCGCACGCAGGTGCGGCGGGCGACACAAGCTGTTTTGTGTCCGCACTGCTTCTTGCACCTACGCAGCTTCGAATCGCCAACACCATCTCGGTTGTTCCGCCCGGCGCAACAAGATCCGCCCCTGCATACGCCTACGTAAAAGAAGGCCAAGTATTCATAGGCCCCCTCTAGCACGCCAAGCGTGCATTGGGCACCGGGGATGGGATTTGTTTTTGGGGAGTGTTCGTCTCGAAGCCGGATACGCTTTCGATTTGGTTGGGGTATATTTTTTCACTTTAAAGGAGACATAAAATGAGCGAAGTTTTTGTTATTACCTCCGGCAAGGGGGGCGTTGGCAAGACTACTACTACTGCAAATCTTGGTGCGGGCCTTGCGATAATGGAGAAGAAGGTTGTGCTTGTTGACGCGGACATTGGACTGCGAAACTTGGACGTTGTAATGGGGCTTGAAAATCGCATTGTGTTCGATATGATAGATGTAATTGAGGGCAATTGCCGCCTGAAGCAGGCCTTGATAAAGGACAAGCGTTATCCCACATTGCACCTGCTTCCCTCCGCGCAAACCAAGGATAAGGACGCGGTTTCGCCGGAGCAAATGAAAAAGCTTTGCGCAGAGCTTCGCGAAGAGTTTGATTATGTAATTATCGATTGCCCCGCCGGCATCGAGCAGGGCTTTAAAAATGCAATCGCGGGCGCAGACAAGGCAATCGTTGTAACAACGCCGGAGATTTCCGCCGTGCGCGACGCCGACAGAATAATCGGGCTTCTTGAAGCCAATGAAATTCGCGATCCCTTGCTTATCCTCAACCGCATTCGCGTAAACATGGTAAAGCGCGGCGACATGATGACTCTGGAAGATGTAACCGAAGTTTTGGCAATCGACGTTTTGGGCATCGTACCCGACGACGAAAGCATTGTTGTGTCAACGAACAAGGGCGAACCCGCCGTCGCGGACAAAAGCTCTTTTGCGGGGCAGGCGTTTCGCGATATTTGCCGCCGCATAAACGGCGAAACAGTGCCGCTTATGGATTTGGATCAACAGAACGGATTCATGTCAAAAATTAAAAAAATGTTTGTGCGCGGATAGGAAGGAGCAGGTCAAAATGGACTTCTTAAAAAATTTTTTCTCGCGGAAGCCGCAATCCGGAAATGTTGCCAAAGACCGCCTAAAGCTCGTCTTAATCCACGACCGCGCAAACTGCAACACCGACCTGCTGGAGATGATGAAAAACGACATCATGCAGGTTATTGCAAAATATATGGACATCGACGAGGCCGCCGGGATGGATATAAATATTTCACAAACAACCGACGACGACAACAAAACCGTCCCCGTCCTTTATGCAAACATCCCGATTAAAAACTTGCGAAAAAAGAAACAATAAAATATGGACTGGAAACGAATTCCAAAAACATATGATTATCTCCTTGCGCTGGCGGTTATTGCCCTCGGCGTTTTTGGCGTACTTATGGTTTATGCGTCGGTTCATGCGGATTTTTCGCTCGCGCTTCCGCGTATTGTGCGCGATTTCGGTGGGCTTTGGCGTCAGCAGAGGCTTTATGTAATAACAGGCACGATTTTGATGATTGCTGTTTCGATGGTTGATTACCGATACATCATGCGGTTTTATTTGTATATTTACGGGGCGATGATTTTTTTCTTGATTGTCGCGCTCGTTTTTTTTAATCCCGAAGTCGCCACTGCGCGTTCGGTTTGGATTCCGATTCCGTTTTTGGGCGTTTTAAGTATGCAACCGTCGGAGTTTTCGAAAATTTTTATGATGGTTTTTTTGGCGAAATTTTTGTCACTGAATCGAGAACGGTTTAACAAACCGCTTTGGCTCGGACTTGTACTTATTCTTGTCGCGTTGCCGGTCGCGCTTGTTGTGATGCAACCTTCGCTTTCGGCGTCGCTTGTTGTTTTATGTATCGCGCTTGTGATTATTTTTGCGGCGGGGCTTTATTGGCGCACAATACTGATTGGCGGGGCGATTCTTGCGCCTGTTGCTGTTGTGGTCGCGATTGATTTACATCGTACGTCGCCGATTTTTGTTACGCGCTTCTTGCAGGATTTTCAGTGGCGACGAATTGAAACATTCATTCGCCCGCAATATGCATCCGAAGACGCGCTTCGCCAAACGACGGAATCGCTTTACGCAATCGGAACGGGCGGATTAACGGGGCGCGGATTTTTACAAAACCCATATGTCGCGCTTGGGCATAACGATTTTATTTTTTCGGTTACCGCATCTCAATATGGGTTTGTTGGTGCGACGATTTTGCTGGGTATTGTGGCATTTGTGATTGCGCGCTGTGTTTTAATCGCGCTAAAGTCTGCCGACGCCGAGGGGCGATTTTTTGCCGCAGGCGTAGCAGGAATGATCCTTTTCGAAACATTCTTCCACGTCGGCGTAGCAACCGCTATTTTGCCAAACACGGGAATGCCGTTTCCGTTTATGTCGTCCGGCGGCTCGATGGTTTGGGTGCATATGATTGCAATCGGGATTGTTCTAAACATCGGACTGCCACGCAAACCCAAATCCATTTTTGATGAACCCGAGTCGACCTCCGAAAACCCTTAATGAGCTGTGTCGCATCGCAAGAAAATGGCGGCTTTTGGCCATTTTCTGAGAAGCGATACTTTTTCCACTCAAACATCTAAATTCGC
>WRHA01000099.1 GCA_009783395.1 Defluviitaleaceae bacterium | reverse complement strand
ACCCAATGCGGTACGTTAGGAGCCGACGGGAAGCTGTGGGAACGCCAGGCTGTGTCGGGGCGGCGTGAAATTATTGAAGACAGGTTCTTAATTTGCGGTTACGTTGAAAGTGGATATAAAACGCTGGAAATTAAAGAAGTTTCGACCCACCTCCTCGCCGCCATTAGCGCGATAAACAATCGCCCTGATGTTATATGTTCCTGTCGGAACGTCGGGGGTAAAATATCGATTACCTATCGAAAAACTTCTGTCCGGGGCAACATCGATGGTTCCGGATGTTATCATTTGACCAACAGCAGGCCATTTTTCCAATCTTACCCGTAACAGACCCGTGTAGTCGGTCACAACACTTCCGGAAACCCTATAGGGGTCATTATTGAAAACCGCAGTCGGGCTTACACTCACGGACACAGGGCTGGGTGTTAAGTCGCGCTGAATATTGACGGAGCTGCGAGTAAGTTTGTCCCCGGCTGAGTCGCGAAGAATCGCTACAATAGTGTAGTTGCCCGACGGAGTTGTAACGGCAAAGCCTTGCCCAAGCAAATCGAAACCGCCGTTTGGAAGCAATTGCGCATTACCGCTCATTATCGGCGGCGTGGCAGGGTCAGCGGCGGAATCCCTTATCTCCAGCCAAACGCTATATGCCCCGGCATATGCAACCGTATAGCTTCCGATAATGTCGAATGATTCAGCATCGAGAACGGTGGTTGGATCTACTGTTACTGTTATGGCGTCGACTGCGGGTATGTCTCTGCGAAGTTCGATGTTAATGGCACCTTCGGTTGGATTAAATGAAGTATCAAGAAACGAGACTTCTATGCGATACATACCTGTGTCATGACTTGGGTTAAAAGAAAACGGAAGGAATGAAAATTCATCGCTGCCAACAAAATCGCCTTCCATTTCATAAACCACCGTATCGCCATAAAGTATTCTGGCTCTAATCAGATTCGGGTTGCCGATATTGTTTATCTCTCCGTACAGCACGAAAGAATCACCGCAATATACATAGTACTCGCGGCAGCTTTCGCCGACTATGCCGCAACAAACATAGTCCGCAGTTGAGCGTATCGTTAGGGTAGGGCGAACAAGCTCAATATATACAGTCCGCTCATCTGCATCCCATGTCAAATTGCAGATTATCCATACGTCAACTCGATACCTTCCATCCGAGTCGCTTGCAGAGAATGTAAATGGTGGAAGAGGCGTAATAAAATTTCCGTTTGAATCTAGATTTCCACTTGTTTGATTGAAAATGTGTCCCGTTTCCGTATGCGCAATTTGAATGTCAACCATTCTACCGGGATCAAAATCGGACTCAATGGAAACAAGAAACGGTGAACTCCCATTAATGACGTTGTTGCCAATAATGCTATTGTCCGTAGCGTCGATGATTGCTACGGAGAACGGCAAATAGACATCAAAAGTTTGATATATAAAATTCCGTATCGAATTCAGCGTCTCTTCGCGCCCAACTTTAACCGACAAGGTGAAGTCCTCCGCATTGCTCGGTGCTTCAACATAGAAAGTAACTCTGTTGAGCAAAGGCACAGTGGCTGGTGCGCTGGTATGAAACCTTACAACATACTCGCCTGATGATGCATTCCGTGGTGGATGCTGTAAACATCCTAAATTTCCCGGCGTGCGTATCGGAGTGCTTGCACTTCCCGGGATGCCGTTGGCTTCAAAACTAATACTGCTGGGAACTATGACCGCGTCCTCTGTTACTCCAATTGCAATGGACTCATAATTTGCGGCAGATGAACGCCGCCAATAAACTGAGACACTAAATCTTTCACCCGGCGCAACTTCCGTTGCATCGGTAACCATTCGCATGTACGCAGTCATAAAAGGTTCGATTTCCACGAAAGCGGGACTTACATCTTGAACCGACTCGTCCGCAACCGGGATTTGTGGAGTCGAAACAAAAACTACGGTAATCGCCAGTAAAAACATGGCAATTCTTTGACACAGACTTTTCTTTTTCATTAAATTTCCTCCTTTGGTTTATATTGTCATTTCCTTTATCGACATAATGCCCTATGAACTTAACCTAAATACAAACAAGATAAAAATTATGTAATTTTGAATAATTTAAATAATTTAAATTTTCACATAAAGCTTGACGCGCTTCATGACGATAGAATGAATGGAAGAATATCTCATTCGGTCGAAAGCGGGAATCATTATGTCTCAAAACATGACGATAAGAACAAACATGACATCGCTAACCGCGCACAGAAACATAAAAAATACCGGATTGCAGCAACGAAGGGCCGCAAACCGGCTTGCAAGTGGTTTTCGTATTAACTCAGCCGCAGACGACGCGGCGGGGCTTGCCATTTCCGAAAACATGCGTGCGCAAATTCGCGGGTTAAACCAAGCCATACGAAATGCACAAGACGGAATTTCCCTTATTCAAACAGCCGAAGGCGGCCTTGCAAGCATAAACGACATAATAATTCGTATGCGAGAAATTGTTGTACAAGCGTCGAATGATACATACACGCTGATGCAAAGAACAATGCTTCAAGCGGAAATAGACCAGCTAATAAATGAAATTGATTCGCTCTCCCATCGGGTAGAGTTTAACGGAAAGCGTCTGCTTGCGAGAGCGTTAACGGGAGTAAACTCGCACAGTGCTATCGCTCCGCCAATATTAATGAGTGCGCAGACAGCAACCATACAGCCGTTGAGCATTCCGCCTATTCCGGATATTACCCTCAATATAAATACATTAGCCGATGGGGAATCCGGGACGGGATGGAATTTTGCCGACGGCGTACTTAATATAACGGGCGGTGGAATCTTTCAGATAGACGGCACCGGTGCATCCACAACCAATCGCATAACGGTAGCCTCCGGCGTGGATGCAGATGTGATCTTGAATAATGTGCTAATAAACACAGATACCGGAGCCGCCTTAGACATGCGAGAAGCTAATGTGAATCTATGGCTCGCCGCAAACAGCACAAACATAATGTCGACTACACACGAGCATAGTGCCGGCATTCAAACCACAGGAGGCACTCTCGTTTTAGACGGCACCGGTTCGGTTGTGGCTACCGGCGGGAGTGGGGTCGGGTCGGGCAGTGGGAGCGGCGCGGGTATTGGAGGAGGTACAGATGCGGATGGCGGTGTTATCGTAATAAACGGGGGCAACATAACTGCCCATGGGGGCGCGGGGCTTCCCGGTGTGGGGGGCG
>WRHA01000098.1 GCA_009783395.1 Defluviitaleaceae bacterium | reverse complement strand
GACGGAGCGATATTTTTATTGCTTTACACGACCCTGTTCATACGCGTACTCATTTTGTAGATCGTGATACGCCTTTGCGACCATTTTACGAACAAGCGTAAAAACGAAGCTCCTTCATGTCGTAATGAAGGAGCTTTGTTTTTCGTATTTGCACGGGTTTCGGCGAAACGAAATTGGACTGTCAAGATACTCCGATGTATGATATATTGACGGTGAAATGTAAACACCATGATATATTGACAAAAAAAACGTAAATGGGTGAAAGATATGTCGTTGGTTGCCGTACAAAATGGTACAAGGGTGGAAATTAGGCGTAATGAAAAAGATTCTATGCCGTATCTTACAACTGTGGGCAGTGTTTTGGAAGAAGGGCGCGTGCTGTTGGATGTGATTCGTATCGGTGGCGAAGAGTTGCGTCTGCCGGAAGCAACGCAATTTGTTGTGCGTTTCTTCACAGAGGGGGGTGTTTATATATACCCGTCATTAATGCGCGGATATATGGTCAAGGGCGAATATGAGTTCATGGTTTTTCAAACACATGGCGACGGCGAAAGGGTTCAGCGCAGGCAGGCATATCGCCTGCGTTGTGGTCAGGATACGGACTTCAAGCTGTTTGACAGGTTGGGTTCGGTGCTGTCCATTGAATCGGGAAGTATCAGGGACATCAGCAGCGGCGGCGTGCGCCTTTACGCGATGAACGAGTTGGAAATAAACAGCCATCTTTATGTACAGCTTCCAATGATAGGCGGTGGCCTATGGTCGCACGGAACGGTTTTGTCAAAAGACAGGTTGCAGGATGCAAAATATAATTGGCAGTATGGAGTGGAATTTATGGGCATGAGCGATAATTACACAGAATCCATAACACAATACGTGCTTCTGGAACAGCAAAAAGCCCGAGCAAGGAAATAAACTCATTGCGTGTATTATTGCAAATTCGGGTTCAAGTGCCTGCGATCGGTTTTAAATCGGTCGCAGGCTTTTTTTAATTTATTACTTGACAATCAAAAAAAAAAACGATATACTCTCCTCGTTAGCACTCGACACGAGCGAGTGCTAACAGGGAAAAGGAAAATTTTTTTTTCCTGTGGAATAAAACGTGAATAAAACGCGTTGGGGCGTCGCGTTTTTTTCACTGATGGGGCGGTGAAATCCATGCTTAATGATAGAAAATTCAAAATCCTGCAAGCCATCGTAAACGACTACATCGAAACAGCCGAACCCGTTGGCTCGCGCACAATCGCAAAAAAGTACGGGCTGGGCGTAAGCTCGGCAACAATTCGCAATGAGATGAGCGACCTTGAGGATTTAGGCTTAATAAGCCAACTACACTCCTCTTCCGGGCGCGTGCCGTCCGCAAAGGGCTATCGTTTCTTTGTAGACAGTATGATGCAACGCCGTGCACTTGCGCCGGATGAATCACTTTTTCTGCAACGCATGATAATCGAAAATATCTTTCAGGCAGAATACATGATGCAGGAAACAGCAAAAGCATTGTCGCGGCTTACAAACTACCCCGCAATCGTAAGCGAGCCGCACATGAAAAAGACAGCAATCAAGCATGTGCAGCTCGTGCCGCTCGATGAAAAAGCCCTGCTTCTTGTACTTGTAACCGATACAAAAACGGTAAAAAACCAAGTCGTAAACCTTTCTGCCGCGCCGGGGTATGAAACCCTCACAAGCCTCTCGGCGCACTTAAATCGCCACCTCGCGGGGCTTTCGATCCGCGAAATAGACCGCGAACGCATCGACAAAATGCTTGCGGAATTCGGCGAAAACGCGCATGTTCTAATGCCGATTTTGGGCATAATAGCAGACATGATTCAAGCCGAAGACGACGTTCGCGTATACACAAGCGGTGTAAAAAACATCCTCGCCTTTCCGGAATTCTCCGACAAGGCAACCGCAGAAAAAATCTTTCACGCGCTTGAAGACCGCGCCTCGCTCTTCGAAATCCTCGGCACACCATACGCCGAAGCGACGGGCATACAAGTCATAATCGGCGAAGAAAACGCCCTGGATTTGCTCAAATCATGCAGCCTAATCAAGGCGAATTACACAATCGATAATCAAGGCACCGGATGCATCGCGCTAATCGGACCGATGCGAATGGATTACGCACAAGCAGTGTCGGTATTATCGGGAGTGTTGACAAATATCCGGCACGTCATCGACGCGCTGGGACTACGAAGCAACGGAGGAACAGACTGATGGCAAAAAAGAAAAAAAACGCGCTCGACCCAAAAGAAGTAGAAAGCCTCTTCACAAAACCGGAAGAGAACACAAACCCGGTCGTGGACGAGGAAACGTCGGAAAGCAACGCGCCCGAAGCGGATATTTTCCATAAACCCGCCGACGCTACCGATGCCGCCGATGCTTTAAACAAATACCAACGATGTTTAGCGGAGTTTGACAATTTCCGCAAACGCACAGCAAAAGAAATGGCGGTACGCTACGACGACGGCATTCGTGCCACGTGTGAAAAATTGCTTCCGGTCGTGGACAATTTCGACCGCGCCCTCGCCGCCCATTCCGACAAGGAAGACGGCTTCTACAAAGGCATCGAAATGATAGCCCGCCAATTCGTCGGCACATTTCAAGACCTCGGCATAAAAGAAATCCCCGCCGACCCCGGAACAACCTTTGATGCAAACCTGCATTACGCCGTCGCTCATGTCGAGGACAAAGATTTTGGCGAAAACCAAATCGCCGCAACCCTACAAAAAGGCTACATGCACAAAGAACGAGTAATCCGCCCAACCATGGTAAAGGTGGCAAATTAAAAAGGAGGAAATCACAATGTCAAAAATCATAGGAATTGACCTGGGAACAACAAATTCATGCGTAGCGGTAATGGAGGGCGGCCAGCCCGTCGTAATCGCAAACAGCGAAGGAATGCGCACAACTCCGTCCATCGTAGCGTTTACAAAAACAAACGAGCGCCTCGTCGGCGAAACAGCCAAGCGTCAAGCCATCACAAACCCCGACAACACAATCATGTCAATCAAACGCCAAATGGGTACAAATTTCAAAGTAAAAATCGACGATAAAAACTACTCGCCGCAGGAAGTTTCTGCGATGGTTTTAGGAAAATTAAAATCCGACGCAGAGGCATACCTCGGCGAAAAAGTTGAAAAAGCCGTAATAACCGTCCCCGCATACTTCACCGACAGCCAACGCCAAGCAACAAAAGACGCAGGC
>WRHA01000097.1 GCA_009783395.1 Defluviitaleaceae bacterium | reverse complement strand
CAGTTTGCGCGGTTTGTAAACTACGGAGATGACGGCGCGATAATGGAGGAAAACGACTGGCTCTTGGATTTGCGGCTCGTCGATTTTATGCGCGAGTACGGCGTGCATTTTTCCGTAAACAAGATGCTTGCGGCGGAGTGTTATAAATCGCGGCTCGAGGACGGGCTTACTGCGTTCGAGTTTACGTACATGCTTATGCAGGCGTATGATTTTTTAGAGCTTTTTCGCAAGCACGGCTGTGTTTTGCAACTCGGCGGCACCGACCAATGGGGCAATATAATCGCCGGCGTGGAGTTGATTCGCAAGGTCGAAGGCAAACAGGCTTACGGCCTAACCTTCAATTTGCTTACAACGGGCAGCGGCCAAAAAATGGGCAAAACCGCAAAAGGCGCGGTTTGGCTTTCAGCCGACAAAACGCCGCCGTATGAGTTTTACCAATACTGGCGCAACGTCGAAGACAGCACGGTTGTTCGAAATTTAAAACTGCTAACCTTTTTGCCCCTCGATGAAATCGCTGATATGGCAACGTGGCAAGGTGCGGAGCTTAACCGTGCGAAAGACATTCTCGCGTATGAAATCACGAAAATTGTTCACGGCGCGGACGAAGCTGACAAGGCGCAAGCCGCCGCAAAGGCCTTATTCGCGGGTGGCGGCGATTTGGAAAATATGCCGACAACGGACGTTTCTCGCCATGAGATCGCTGACGGCATAAACATTATCGCATTTTTAGAAAAATTAGCCCTTATCCCCTCGCGTGGAGAAGGCCGCCGCTTAATTCAGCAGGGCGGCGTAAAAATCAACGACGTAAAAATCGACTCGCACGAGCGCGTCATATCCGAATCGGATTTTTCCGACGAAGGTTTCGTGCTTGTTCAAAAAGGCAAAAAAATCTTCCATCGGGCAAAGCTCGTATGATAATCATCAACAACACAGACATTGCAATAACCGCCGTAAAGCCGTCGGGCTTTCCCGCCGACGGCTTGCCGGAGGTTGCTTTTGTTGGAAAATCGAACGTCGGTAAGTCGTCGCTTATTAATGCGATGCTGGGTCGAAAAAAGCTTGCACGCGCATCAAAACAGCCCGGCAAAACGCGCACGATAAATTTTTTTCACGTCGAAAAAAAAATTTATTTCGTGGATTTGCCGGGGTACGGATATGCGCGGGTAAGCAAATCGGAATCGGCAACATGGGGCAATATGGTCGAGAGCTATTTAAAAAATCGACCGCCGCTTCGACGAATTTTTTTGCTTCTGGACATCCGACACGAACCCGGCGCAAACGACAAAATGCTTTACGACTGGTTTTTGCATTACAATTTGCCGTTTACGCTGGTTGCCACAAAAAGCGATAAAATCCCGCGTGGTGCGGTGCAAAAGCATTTGGCAATGATTCGCCGCACTCTCGGTGCAAGCGAACCGCCCATACCCTTTTCGAGCGAAACGCGCCAAAACCGCGAAGAACTTTGGGGTCTAATATTGGACAACTGCGGCATAGATATGTTATAGTCGAAATTGTTGTGTATGAGTAGGAGGTGAGTAAATGTCGGAAACAAGTGAAAGCGGAGGTGCAGTGGTCGGGCAAATTTATTCCGGCAAAGTGCTGAAAATTAAGCCCTTTGGCGCAATTGTATCGCTGCCGAACAGTGCACCGGGGCTTGTTCATATTTCACAAATAGCAAACGGATTTATCGCAAACGTTGCGGATGTTTTAAATATCGGCGACGAGGTTGATGTGCGCGTGGTCGAAAACGACGCGGCTTCGGGTAAAATTTCGCTATCCATGAAAGATGTCCCGCAACGGATCGATCTTTTCGGCAACGACGACCAAGCCGACGGCGACGACTACGACGGCGACAGCTACTATTACGAGCCTCCCGTTATTACCGCCGCCGCCGCCGCCTCGTTCGAAGAAAAATTTAAATCGTGGCAAAAACTTTCAAACGAGCGCATAGCCGGAATAAACAGGCGCAACAAGCGAAACAAAAGAAGATAAAAACATACGCCGCAACTCGTGTAAGCGGCCTACATATTAGAAGCTGTTCCCATAGGATGAAATAAGCTATAATAGCGGAATGAAAAATATAGAATACAAGCCAACAGGGTATCCAAGCGATCTAACAGATTCGCAGTGGGAAAGGATAGCGTCATTTTTTCCTACAGGGAACAAAGGTAAAATCCACAAGCGTTCGCTCGTGGAAGCAGTATTGTATTTGGTCGACAACGGTTGTAAATGGCGTGGATATATCAAAACGAATGGCAGCTGAATTTGCGATTATTCCAAAAAGATGGGTAGTCGAGCGCACTTTGGGTTGGTTTGGCAACTCACGCAGACTCTCTAAAGATTATGAAATCAGAAATTATTACTCAGAAGCGATGGTTCAAATTTCACATTTGCATACGCTACTTAAACGCCTATGAGAACAATTTCTGATTCCATGTGGTAGCCGGATGGGCAAAAGAAAAAACGCCGGGGTCGGCGTTCTCTCGGGTTGGTTTTGTTTGCTACTGCGCTATTCCCAAATGGCTTTTGAGTGTTGATTGTAACGCCTGCGAGAAGTTTACGCCCGCCCGCTCGGCCTCGATGTTCAGCCATTGGGGGGATTGTCCGTGTTTTCTTTACAAACATTTTGGATATTCAATTGTTTATACTGCTTGTGCTTGTAATTCTGTTTGCAGTTCAGCTACTTTCGCAATGTCAAGCCCTGTAATTCTTGATACTTTCGGGGCATCGTCCCCATCACGGAGCATATTTATAGCGATTTCAACTTTTTCTTGATTTCTGCTCCAATCGCCAATAACCCTAACGGCTGTGCTATCTTCTAACACTCGCATATTATCCACCAAAACCTTTCTAAAATCTGAATCCGCTATGAACGTACTTGTAAGCAATATTAACAAGTCTTGCAGTTTTTGTTGTGTGTTTTTATCCTTGGCAACTTGCGGCGTAAGTTTTATTGCAATGTCAAACAATTCGGGTGTTTTCTTGCCGCTTTTGCTTCCGTACAATGGAACGTATATAATTTCGAGTAAATTTATTTCGTTTTTCTTCCCTGCTTTCAGCTTCCTGTCAATTTCCGCTAAAACTGCATCGGCATCACGCGCACTAAGGTCAATTATTTTCGGCGTAAAGTTTATAGACTTGTTTTTGTAGCTTGTA
>WRHA01000096.1 GCA_009783395.1 Defluviitaleaceae bacterium | reverse complement strand
GACCCCGCGCTTTTGTCAAAGCTTGTAGGGATGCAAATCGCCGCTTCGGGCGCGGGCGCGGCCATAGGCTCGTTTTCAATCGGGCAGATTCTTGAACACGTCGCGCTGGACGCGTTTTTCCCCGTGATTATCGCGCTGGTTGCTTTGGCCTTCATGGTTAATGAAGTAATCGTACGCGCCATCCGCAGAGCATGTGAAGGTCGCCCGTAATGCCACCCCGAATAGTATCCGGCTTCGAGACGAACATGCAAACAACCAAAAACCCTTCCACGGTGTCCAATGCACGCTTGGCGTGCTATTTGAAGTTGATTTCTTTTGCGCCTAAAATTTCCTCCGGCGTAATGCCTTGTTTGTAGCAAAGCTCTAACAGCTTGTTTGTGACTTGCCGCTCGTTTATATGGGCGGCTTTTTCTTCGTTTCGGCGCGTTTTAAGAATGTGGATTGCGGGGATTATCAGTACAAGGTTAATCATGGCAGCGTACATGGGTATAAGCAACATAATCGCAATCATCGGGCCGAGCATGTCGTAGTTATCAAGGTCGGCCATCATTACAATTGTCGACGCGATTGTGAAAAAAACAGCGGTGTAAATAACCGATATTTTCAAAAGCTCGAGCAGCCGTATGCCGCGTTCGGTGTCTTCGTCGGAAATTTTATATTTCTTTGAAAACAGGGCGTTTGCAACTCGAATTTTTGTTTTAAACTCGCCGGTTATTAAGATGACTGCCGAAACAACAAGAGCGTAAACAAACATCGTCGGCGCGTGAATAAACCACGCGGGGGTTACGGCCGTCCCGCTCATTGTAAGCATCAGCGGCATCGCCAAAAGCAGCGGAAACAGTACAAAAACTCCCAAAGCGTATTTCATATAAAACTCTCCCTTCGTCGCGCAAGGCGCGTTTTTTCTTATTTTACACCGCCCAAAATGAAAAAATCATGTTGGGAAGATGAAGGTTTTATGAAGGATTTATGAAGGGATTGAAAATGAAACCGTCGTGCCTTCGCCCGGGGTGCTTTCGGCATCAAATTCACCACCGTGAGCGGCGATAATTTCGCGGGCGATTGCCAGACCGAGTCCGCTTCCGCCTGTGTTTCGGCTTCGCGATGCATCGGCGCGGTAAAACCTTTCAAAAATGCGCGGCAAGTCCTCGGCAGATATGCCAATGCCGTTGTCCCAAACAGAAATTTGAACAAGACCTCCATTTTCGCGGGCGGTTATTTTTATGCGATTATCTCCATACTTGCAAGCATTTGACAGAATAATTCTCACGACGCGACGAATCGCATCCGCGTCGCAGTTTGTAAAAAGCTCGGGCGAAATTTCCGATTCAAAGGAAAATTTGGGGGCTGAAAGCCGCGATTCATCTACGACTTCTTTTATAAGTGTGCCAATGTTCGTCCGTTCAAACCTATATGCTTGCGCACCGCTGTCGCTTCGCGCCAACAAAAGAAGGCCGTCAATGAGTACGTTCATGCGGCCAACTTCTTGTTTTATTGTGACAAGGCTTGTTTCGCTTTTTTCCACACCGTGGCGTAAAAGCAAGTCGGCATGGCCATTTATTATGGTAATCGGCGTGGCAAGCTCGTGGGAAGCGTCGGAAACAAAACGCTTTTGCAATTCGATGTATCGATTTAATTTTGCCGCCATTGTGTTAAATGCAAAAGCATATTCGCGCAGCTCATCGTCGTCTGCGTCGATAATCAGCGGATTACCGAAGTTCATTTCTCCGATTTCGCGCACCTTTGCAATCATTTGCCGCAACGGATTAAGCACATTGTCGATAATAATCGAGCTAACCACGAACGCAATGGCTGTCGCGATTGTGACCACAATCAAAGGCCGCGCACCGACAAGCTCTCCGACATTTACATCAAGCCCGTGTTCGCGCAACAAAACCGCCAAATCCGCAAGAATCACAGCATACAGCGCAAGCATTGTTGCAGTCATAAGCCCTGTCGCGAAAAATGTAAATCGGGTAGCGCGTTTTAATCTAAACACAGAGATACCCCTTTCCGCGCACGGTTTCGATAACTCGCGCCGACGTATGGCGAGCGATTTTTGCGCGAATATTTTTTACATTCGCATCAACGATATTCGATTCGCCGTAAAAATCCCCAAAAACAGCGGAAATAATCTCGTCGCGTGTTTTGACCTTGCCGATATTTTCGTGAAGAAAACACAAAATTTCAAACTCCGTTTTTGTAAGTCCGATGTCGTTTCCCAGAATTTTTGCGCGGTATGCGTCGGGTTCGATTGTCAGTTTTTCTTGTGATGCCGAATAATGCGTTTTTGCTCTTTGAATATGTCGCTTAACACGCGCAATCAGTTCCGATGTGTCGAAGGGTTTTGTAATGTAATCGTCTGCACCCGCCGCCAAAAAGGCCACTTTATCATAGACCTCTTTTCGCGCAGTTAAAATAATTACCGGAATATTTGAAGTTTTTCGGATTTCACGCAAAACCTCAAGGCCGTTTCTGACAGGAAGCATAATGTCCAATAAAACCAATGAATATGAGTTATTCGGAAAAAATTCCGGCAAAAATTTCGAAATCGCTTCCGAGCCGTCAAGCGCGGTTTCGATGTGATACCCTTCATACTCAAGCTCCGCTTTTAAAAATGAGATAATATTGGGCTCATCTTCGCAGATTAAAATTCGTTCCCCCGGTTCATTTTTTACGCTCATTTTTCACGCTTCACCCACCCTTTAGCCAAATAATTCTTAAGTCGCCCCTGAACAAGCCGCGCCCATCCGAGAGGATGCCCCTCGAAGCAAACCAAAACCCAAGGCTTGCCCTCCATGACACCATCAAAATACAGCGACTCGCCGCGCAAATATTTGTCCGCATCCGCCTCGGACAGCTCTACTGAAAATCGCGACTGCTCCCTACGAAGCCCCATTGCAAGGGCTTGCCCGGGAACAAAGCGATTTTTTGCAATCTCGCCCAAAAACCACCCGCTACGCGCCACCCGAAGCCCACTCAAATCAACCGCAAAAGGCTGCAAAAACAAATCCGAACCATTCAAAACAAATTCCCCCTCCCGAAACCCCACCAAAAACTCTCTTAGAAAATCCAAAAAATCCCCCAAATCCCCAATGCAAAGTTTTTTTGAAGGGGGCTTGGGGGAAACTTTTTTTTCAAAAAAAGTT
>WRHA01000095.1 GCA_009783395.1 Defluviitaleaceae bacterium | reverse complement strand
CCCGCCGTGCCTGTAAGCACAGAACCCGCCGTATTCCACGCGCCGCCGATAAGAGTTCCTGCCGCACGAATTAATCCCATATAAATTGCCCCTCTCGTATGAAAACCCTAAACTTGCAAATTGGTGCGGGTAGCGTCACTACCCGCACCAAATATCACTTACCACATCGCTCGGTATATTAAAATTGCGCGGGGAAAGCGAAACGGAAAAAATTTTCGGCCCGTCGGGCATACAGTTTCGCTTAAATTGTTGCGCAAAAAATCTGCGGAAAAAAATTTCCTGCCATTTTGAAATTTCGTCGGGCGTAAATTTACTTTCGAACACAGCGGTCGCAAGCTTTTGGATTTGTGCAGGTGTGCGTCCGAGGCGCATATGCCAAATAAAGAAGTCGTGAAGCTCGTACGGGCCGACAATGTCCTCGGTGCGCTGGGAGATTTCGCCGTCCCTTGGCGGCAAAAGTTCGGGGCTTATCGGGGTTTCCAGGATGTCGAGAAGCACCTTTGCGAGGGCTGATTTGTTTGAGGATTTTTCCGCAACATGCTTAACAAGCCGCCGCACAATCGTTTTCGGCACACCCGAATTCACACCGTACATGCTCATGTGGTCACCGTTAAACGTCGTAAAGCCGAGCGCGATTTCGGACAAATTGCCGCTTCCGACAACGATGCCGTTGTTCTGATTCGCAAGGTTCATTAAAACAAGGGTGCGCACGCGTGCCTGCGCATTTTCAAAAGTCGCGTCATGAGCGTCGATGGGATGCGAAATATCGCGCAAATGCGTTTTTGTGGTTTTTGTAATGTCAATTTTGCGGAGCGGTACTTTTAAAGCGTCGCACAGCTTTTTAGCGTTTGTTTTTGTGCGAGCCGTTGTGCCGAAACAGGGCATGGTGACGGCGATTATCTCGCTCCTGTCTCGCGATAAAATTTCATACGCACGAACCGTAACGAGCAAAGCAAGCGTACTGTCAAGCCCGCCGGAAATCCCCAAAACAGCGCAAGCACGTGGGCTACTTAAATGCTCCAGCCGTTTCGCAAGACCGTGTGCTTGAATTTGCAAAATTTCATCGAGATTTGTGCAAGCAAAGGGCGAATCATCGCGGGAAACAGGCGCGGGGAATCTGCCCTGAGCTGTGTTCGAATCTATTTCAGCCGAAATCCACCCATCCCCGAATGGCGGCGACTCTGCCAAAATTTTGCCGTTTCGGCAAATCAAATTATGCCCGGAGAAAACCGAATCCGTCGTGCTTTCGCCCGCGCCCGCGTTTGCGGAAACATAAACACGCGGAGGCTTCGCGCTTTGCGCCGCGATTTTCGCACGTCGCCGCGCCGCCGCACCCACGATTTCCGGTTCGGCGCAAGGATTAACAACAACGTGAACATCGTCCGCGCCACAATCCGCGCCTCCGATTTCCACACCAAATTTAAGCCCTCCGCTCTCAAAAGCTCCCGACTCGGTAACCACGCCCATGAGCCGCCCCTCACAAAGCACCGCCGCCGCACTAAAAACCTCGCCGCGCCGCAATGTCGGCATCCCAACAACTGCGATAACCTTGCTGTCGGCAGTTTTAAGGCCTATTTCACAAAGCGCGTTCATCGCGCCGTCAAGAAGCACCTTTTGCATAAACAAATCGCCGCACGTACTGCCCGTCATACAAAGCGCGGGCATACAAACAAGGCGAACACCTTCGTTATCCGCCTTTTTAATAATCTCAATAATCCGCTCCGCATTGTACGCGCAGTCCGCCACACGAATCGAGGGCGTAGCCGCCGCCACGCGGAAGGGCGTGTGAGACTCAGTTATCATTATTCTTCCCGCCTTTACACTTCGGACACTTGCAATTTTTTTCACATTGCGGACGGTGTTCGAGGAGCTTTAATTCGGCTACGGGGTAAAAATCGGCGACAGGTTCTTCGTTTGGTTTTACGCGAACGGCAACTTTTGCGGTTTGACGCAGGATATTTATTGACAAAACGTCGCCGTCGCCGATAGGTGTGCGAACGAGGTCGCCTACCCCGGGCATTCCTTTAAGCAGGTATGCGTAGGTTTCTTCTTCATATTTCAGGCAACACATCAGCTTGCCGCAGATGCCGGATATTTTTGTGGGATTAAGAGAAAGGCCTTGGTCTTTTGCTGATTTAATTGAAACCGGCTGGAATTCATCCAAAAACGACGCACAACACAACTCGCGCCCGCAAATGCCAATGCCGGAAAGCATTTTCGCTTCGTCGCGCACGCCGATTTGCCTAAGCTCGATACGCATACGAAACGTTGACGCGAGGTCTTTTACAAGCTCACGAAAATCCACGCGCCCGTCGGCCGTGAAGAAGAAAATAATTTTGCTTAAATCAAAGGCAAGCTCGACATCCACAAGGTGCATTTCGAGCTTGTGAGTTTTTATTTTTTCGAGACAAATTTCACGCGCTTCGTCCTCGCGTTTGCGGTTTGTAAGCTCCTGCATCGTGTCGTTGTCGGTGGCGGCGCGAAGAACCTTGCGAAGCGGCTGGCTTATGGTGCGAATGTCAATGTCCCGCGCTTCCATAGCAACAAGCCCGTATCCCGCGCCGCGCCCGGTTTCAACGATTACGGGTGTGTTCATGGTAAGCCCCTCAAGGGTGTGCGGATCGAAATAGTAGATTTTGCCTACATCTTTGAAGCGTACTCCTATGACTATCATAAATTACCCCATTTTGTAAGTTTTCTTGAGTGCGCGTATTAAATTACCCCATTTTATCTCATTTTTAGCAGCATTATCTCGATTGCTAGCTGTGCGTTGGCGTTTTGGGTCAGGATTTTTCTTGTGTGCGCTACGGCTTCGGCGGCGGCGAATCGCTGGGCTTTGCCGCAAAGGATATAAAGGAGGCTCAAAAATTCCGCAAGCTCGTGCTTTTCAATCGTCTCTATTTTGCGATAGAGCGCGAATGATTTGGTTATATCGGCACCTTGCGCGGCAGAAAAAACTTCTTCCGCGAGGGGCTTAAGTGAAGAAGGTGTCACAGTCGCGCCGCCAAATTTTTTTATCGTACACCGCGAAAGCACCGTCGGCAAAAAGCTGTGCGTATTTTGCGCAAGAAACAAAAAAACCCCATAGGGAGGCGGCTCCTCGATGGTTTTCAGCAACGCATTCTGTGCGGCGGGAAGCAGCGGCTC
>WRHA01000094.1 GCA_009783395.1 Defluviitaleaceae bacterium | reverse complement strand
CATACGCCGCGCCAGGGCAAAAATCACCGCCGAATGGCAAGAAAAGCACACCCAAGCCACAATCGGCGAAAACCTCGAACAATCCTCGCCGGACACAGGCTTCCGCACCCTCAAACTCGACACCTCCAACCTCTACGCATGGGACGGAACGCCAATTAAAGCCAACACAGACGAAGAACGCCTGCAAGTCTTATGGGACAGAATGGTGCAACGCGACAAAACCATAAAACGCGACCGCTCCGACTTGGATATGGTCTTTGAAGTCATGCTGAAAATGGGCATCCATCTTGATTATGCAGTATCCGAAATAACCGTAGGCTCTAAAAAATGTTACTCCATCGGGGAACGCCCGTTTGAAACAAGCCAAGATTGCCTAATTCTCGTCTGCCTAGATTTTGGCATTACTCCCGAAGATATAACCGCCTTCTGCGACCTAGCCCCCGCCAAAATTATCGCCGCCGAAGAAGCGTTTGAGGACAGCACCGCAATGTCAAACGCGCATTATATTTTGCGGGATAGGGATATTGAGATGAAGTTGTTGTAAATTTTTGCAAGCATAATCCACACCAAAATAGAAGTCTTGGGAGGCAAGCATGAAAAATTATTATCTCTATAGGTTCGTTGATTCCAATTGTATGACTATATATATTGGAAAAACACACGATTTGGCAAGTAGATTCTTCCATAGTGATTTTGCCCATTTCACAGGCGGTAGTCATTTGGCAGATGACTGTTACAAGGAAATTCAAGACATTGAATATCTTGAATTAACCTGTGAATCCGAACAAGTTATTTATGAGGCTGCACTTATAAATAAATTGCGCCCAAAATACAACAAGCAATTTGTTGATTCAGGTCATATAGACATTGATTTGCCTGAATTTAAGTGGTTGACATACTCACAATTCACAGATGAAGTAAAACACTATCTTCAATCACGAAAAACTAAAACACAATCAATTCAGGAATTCTATTTGAATTTCATTGAGGAGTCCCAAAATGGTGATTTTTTGAATAGCCAAATTCAAACAGGCTTTTTTGAGTTGGATAAGGCCGTAATGTTGAACAAATCTAACTTGGTTTTACTTTCTGGAGGCACTGGTACTGGAAAGACTGCATTTTCTTTGAATATATGCAGTAACTTGCTAAAAAACAAAAAAAACACTTTATTTTTTAGCCTAAGAGATAGTATTGACATCGTGCGACATAAATTGCTCAGTATTGAGAGTGCCGTTTCATTTGCAAAATTATCATCTAACGTGCTAACGGATGAAGATTGGGATAGCGTGGGTATGAATATTGAAAATGCTTGTAATTCGCCTTGCTTTACAATATGTAGCGAGACTTCAATGGCAACCATCGTTAAAACAATTGAGCAAAGTAGATGTGATTTTGTTGTGATTGACGATTACCATATGATTGATAACATAAAAACATCTTTTGATAATGATAAGGCGTATGATACGCTAAAAAAATTAAAAATGGTATCAATGCAAGCAAATATACCTATCTTGCTGATTCACACTATCTCCGAAGAGCCTTTACAAAAACGACAAAACCATAGACCCTTGCTCGGTGACTTGAAGCATAGCAGTCTATCATCTATGTGTGACACTGTGATTTTTTTGTATAGAGATGAGATGTACAACCCCGATACCTTAAAGAAGAATGTGATTGAAGTTGTTGTTGCCAAAAATAAATACGGAAATAGCGTTTTTGAATTAGCGTTTATCCCTCAATGCCTAAAAGTTGTTAATTTTCATAAGGGATAATCACAATAAAGACTAGGGAGATTCACTTGTATGAAACTAAAATTCAAAACCCAAGACTTCCAAACCGAAGCAGTAAACGCCGTTTCCGACCTATTCGCCGGACAGGACAAAACCACAACAACATTCTCAATAGTCGAAGAAAGCCACGGCGCACAGCTTGCCATGCAACACAATGAATTTGGCATAGCAAATGAGTTGAACATATCGGAGAGCAACCTTCTTGTAAACATGAACCGCGTTCAAAAGCGGAATAAGTTGTCAGTTAGCAGTTTTCAGTTGTCAGAAACCGAAAACTGCCCACTGAAAACTGAAAACTATCACTTTTGCATTGAAATGGAAACAGGTACAGGAAAAACATACGTCTACACCAAAACGATTTTTGAACTACACAGGCGGTACGGATTTGCGAAATTTATTATCGTTGTGCCGTCCGTGGCAATTCGTGAGGGAGTTTACAAGTCGTTTCAAATAACCGCAGACCACTTCGGGGCGCATTATGATAATGTGCCGTGCCGTTATTTTATTTACAATTCCGCGAAATTGTCAGACGTTCGGCAGTTCGCCACGTCTAGCAATATCGAAATCATGATAATCAACATAGACGCTTTCAAAAAAGCCGAAAACATTATCAATCAAGCGCAGGACAAGCTGAACGGCGAAACAGCCATGCGCTACATTGCCGACACGCGCCCAATCGTAATCATTGACGAGCCGCAAAGTGTGGATAATACGGCAAAAGCAAAGGAAGCAATCGCAAGCCTAAACCCGCTTGTGGTGCTTCGATATTCCGCAACTCACCGCGAAAAAACGAATTTGCTGTACAGCCTTACCCCGGTTGACGCATACCAAAAGGGATTGGTGAAGCAAATCGTGGTTTCAAGCAACACCGTAGACAACGCCCATAATAAGCCGTATATCGCGCTGAAATCCGTATCGCGTGACGGCGGTTTTAAGGCGCGGCTTGAAATTGACATTCTCGGCAAAGGAGGCGCGGTAACGCGAAAAACCATTACTGCAAAGCCCGGCGATGATTTATTTATCCTTTCGGGTCGGCGTGAATTGTACGATGGCTACCAACTCGCAGGAATTGACGTTGCCGCAGGGCGTGAATATATCGAATTTTCCAATACTGAAACTCTCTCGCTCGGAAAAACAATCGGCGGCGTTGACGAAGATGTTTTGAAACGCGCACAAATTTTCCGCACAATCGAAGCCCATTTCGACAAAGAGTTACGCTACATAGAGCGCGGAATCAAGGTTATTTCGCTGTTCTTCATTGATGAAGTGGCAAAATACCGCACAGCCGAAGGCGAAAAAGGCATATACGCGCAGATGTTTGAATCGTGCTATGAAGAATT
>WRHA01000093.1 GCA_009783395.1 Defluviitaleaceae bacterium | reverse complement strand
CTGAAAAACCTTCGCAAACTCGCCGGTTGGGATTCAAGCTTCTTAGAACGTGTCGTGTTTGCTGTTTGAAAAATTAAATTAAATGCGGTGACCGTGGGGTGGATTTCATTCGCTCCGGCAAAGCCCGGCCCGGCGCAGGAGAGATGAACACTCTGCTTGGGTGATGCGCCTAAGCGGCCTCCACGAGCTAACTCGTAAGAAATTCTAAGACCGCGTACTTTGCGACCTTAGAATTTCTTAGGCGTTAGCTCGTGGAGACATAGGCGCGCCCCCCAAGCACAGTGCCACTGCGCACCGCTCTCTCCCCGGGCGGGGATTGCGTAAGGCGGATGCAGGTACGGAGAACTACCGATAAATTAGCTCGGCATACGTACAAAAAAAATCGGTGCGGGTAGTGTCACTACCCGCACCGATTTGATACGAATGGGAAAAATATTTTTAGCCTAAGATTACTCCCCTGTTCCGTGCCAGTAGGCTTCTTGTTCCGGGGTTAGTACGTCTAGGCCGAGGCCCATTGCTTTTGACTTCATTACGGCGATTTCGCGGTCTACTTCTATAGGGATCGAGTAGAGGGCGGGTTTCATGTTTTTGCCGTTTTGGGCGATGTGAAGTGCGCCCATTGCTTGAAGGGCGAAGCTCATGTCCATTATATCTGCGGGATGCCCGTTGCCCGCTACGATGTTTACGAGCTTGCCGTCGGCCAGTACGTTTAGGATGCGACCGTCTTTCATGTGGTATCCTTCGATATACGGGCGACGTTCCTCGATTTTTGTTGACATTCCGCGAAGGTCGCCTTTGTTAAATTCCACATCAAAGTGGCCTGCGTTTGCCAAAAAGGCGTTGTGACGCATGACTTCATAGTGGCGTGCCGTTATTACGTCTTTGTTTCCCGTTACCGTGACGAAAAACTCGCCGATTCTCGCGGCGTCGTCCATTTTCATCACGCGGAAACCGTCCATCACGGCCTCCATCGCACGCCAGGGATTTATTTCCGTCACAATAACCCGTGCGCCAAGCCCCTTCGCCCGCATCGCAACGCCCTTGCCGCAGAATCCATATCCTGCAACAACGACGTCACGCCCGGTAAGCATCACATTGGTTGTGTACATAATCGAATCCCATACGCTTTGCCCCGTTCCGTGAACATTGTCGAAAAGATGCTTCGAATCCGCATCGTTTACAGCCATCATCGGAAATTTTAGCGAACCCTCGCGTTCGCGTGCCTTGAGCCGCATTATTCCCGTTGTCGTTTCCTCGCAGCCGCCAAGCAAATTTTCGCCATAATGCGCGCATTCGCCGTGAAGCAGGCTCATAAAATCGCCGCCGTCGTCGATGACAATGTGCGGCTTAAATTCCAGCGTCTTTTTCATGTGCGACCAATATTCCTCCTCGGTCGCACCGTGCCACGCGTAAACCTTGTAGCCCTGCGACGCAAGCCCCGCACAAATTTCATCCTTCGTTGAAAGCGTGTTGCTTCCCGTTGCGGCAACATCCGCGCCGCCCGCCGCAAGTACCTGCGCCAAATAAGCCGTTTTAGCCTCAAGATGCACACTAACGGAAATGCGCATCCCCGCAAAGGGCTTGTCCTTTTTAAACCGCTCTTCAATTTGTCGCAAAACGGGCATATACTCCTTCACCCATTCGATTTTTTTTACACCTGCCGCCGCAAGGGACGGGTCGCGAATTATGCTCATTAAAAACGCCTCCGGTTAAGGCGACCTTTTTAGGGGTCGCCTAATTTTTTTCTTCATTTTAATGCACGCGTGTGCGCAAGGCAAGACCAATGTGCGTTGCCGACATTTGAAAAAATCGGAAAAAAAATCGGTGCGGGTAGTGACACTACCCGCACCGATTTTCGAGTATGCGAATATCACGAAATTGGGAAGAATACTATTCAACAAAATAATTCCATGTTATGCTTTTAAGGAAGAATCGAAGGGACGATGTGACGATGAAAATTACAATGGAAAATATCGGTCTTACTCGCTATGCAGAATTGGAGATGAATGATTTAACAATTATTTGCGGGCAGAATAACAGCGGCAAAACCCATATCGCATACGCCATTTACGGATTTTTTCACTTTTGGAACACTTCTTTCCAAATCCCCATCGATAAGGAAATAATAAAAAAATTAAAAGATACAGGTTACTATAAAATTCAATTATCCGAGTTTAGAGAAAAAGCCCCTCAAATAATCGAGAGGGCTTGCTTTGAATACAGGGACGAACTCCACTCTGTTTTTTCTACACATGAGAGCAAATTTGAAAACTCTGTTTTGCGCCTTTCTGTTTCACCGGAAGAGATAGAAATTACAAATAAACGTGAAATAACAGGCAGAGCACAAGCCGCCAGCGGGAAGACCGGCTTGAAGTTTGTAAAAAAAGTTGGCGAGAACGAGCTTACATTTACTCTTTTTGCCGAGGATGATGATACTGTCGATGTGCCGGACTTTATCATCATGAATGTGATAAGCAACGCGCTAAAATCCTGTGTTTTCACTTCCGTGTGTCCCAATGTTTTTATTGCAAGCACCGAGCGAACGGGTTCCGCAATTTTTTATAAGGAGCTTGATTTTGCCAGAAATCGGATTCTTGATACGATCGCAAAAAAAGACGATGACATTGATTTTATGCAATTACTGATAACAAGCAAGGATGACTATGCTCGCCCGGTGAATCACAATGTAGATTTTGTCAGAAATCTTGAGAGCATTTCTAAACAAACCGGCGAAATTTGTCGTAAACACAGCGAAATCCTAGCAGCGTTTGAGGATATGCTGGGCGGAAATTATCAAGTAACCGATAAGGGCGGTCTGTTTTTTGTGCCAAAAGGCAATCCTCGCAAGAAAATCCAGCTTTCAGTTAATGAAAGCTCAAGCTCTGTGCGCTCTCTTCTTCATTTCGGATTTTATTTGAAACATCTGGCCAATGTTGGAGACTTACTTATAATAGATGAGCCTGAATTAAACCTTCATCCCGACAACCAGCGAAAAATGGCTCGGTTGCTGGCAAACTTGGTGAATTGCGGCATGAAAATTTTCATCACCACCCACAGTGATTACATTTTGCGAGAGCTAAATAATCTCATTCTTTTGA
>WRHA01000092.1 GCA_009783395.1 Defluviitaleaceae bacterium | reverse complement strand
CCCACCGATACCGGCGATACTTCTTCCACCCCTTCCGAACCCGGCGATGGAGCAGAGATTTCCCCCGGCGACCCTTCCCCCGGCGAGCCCTCTCTCGGAGAACCCTCCCCGGGCGACGGTGACGTTTCATCCGCCGACGGCGAATCCGCCCCTGCCGAATCGTCCGTGCAAGGCAATAATATTTCCGAGGTGTTACAGTGAACAGCGATAACATATTGCTAAAAAGACAGAATTTGATTCGCATTTTTGATGAGCTTAAAGACAGTCGAGTTATAGTGGTGTGCGCTCCGGCAGGATATGGCAAAACAGTCGCCGTGTCGCAATGGCTAAGCAAAAGCACGCGTGCCAAAGCTATTTTTTCTTTGGATGAATATGACAATAATCTCGCAGGCTTTTGCGAGCGTTTTTGCGTTGCGCTCCGGTCTTGCCAGCCCCAAAATAAAACACTCGGGGAAATTATTTCACACAAAGCTTTTCAAAGCTCGCCTGTCGATTTTACCTTGCGTGCCGTTGCCGCGCTTTCCGGCAGAAAGCAAGCTGTGCTGGTCATAGATGACTTGCATCTGCTAACCGATGATTCTGTTTTGACGTTACTGCAAGTTCTGATAAAACGACTGCCGAAAAATTTTCAGATTATTTTTATCAGTCGCCACGAGTTATCGCCGGAATTTTCAGATCTATGGTTAAAGGAACAAATAGCTGTTGTTGACATACAACAGCTTCATTTCAGTGACGAAGAAGTAAAGGCGTTATATAACAAGCGAGGCAAATTGCTCACAAAGCAGCAGGCAAAAGACATTAATAATCATACACATGGTTGGGCAATCGGTATAAATGCATCCTTTATGTCCGATGGCGAGTCGTTTCAAAAAACATATGACTATATGGACAACTTCGTAAAGAAAAATATATGGGAAAAATGGAGCGAAACCACTCGCGAGTTCATGCTTCATACCGTAAAACTCAGGGAGCTTACCCCCGACATATGCGATGCAATGACAGGCATTTCCGATAGCGACAAATTCCTTAAAGAGCTGGTACAAAAAGGTGCGTTTATCGCGCAAACGCAAAAAGGGGTTTATCGTTACCACCATTTGTTTCAGCAGTTTTTGCTGAGCGTCGCCGAAGAGCGCGGCGAGGATTTTTTAATGTCGCTTGACAACACGGAAGGGCATTGGCATTTGTCACAAATGGATTTTTACAGTGCCGCCGACTGCTTTATTCGCAGCAAAAATCATGACGGCATAGCAAAGTGCTTTGATTTGCTTGGGAGCTTGGCCAGCAATGATTACGCAATCGAAAGGCTTTTTCCGATTTTGAAGCATCCGGAAATAATCGCCGTCGCAAAAAAGCACCCCCATCTTCTGTACGCAATGACTTTTTGTGCATTTGCCGAGGAACGTGCAGACGATATGATTTCATACCTGGATGAATACTATGCGCGCTACCCTGATATTTCGGCAAAAAATCCCGAACATGCGCACAATATTTTTTATATGCAATTTTGTGATTTCCGCAGACCACTCAGCCAAACAATAAGTGAAATGGAACCGCAACATGGCGAAACCAAACATATGCCGACGCTTCATCTTCCCATGCTCCACCGCAGTCTCGTTGATTTTTCGGAATGGGCTGTCGGAAACGTTGAAGAAAACGTAGAGATTATGCGCGAAAGAGCCGGCTGGTTGTTTGGCGAGGAGCGCGACGTAATGTTTGACACAATGCTGGCGGGATTACTGTACGAACAGGGGCATATAGAAAGGGCTCATGAATACGCATTGCGAGCAAATGCCGAAATAAAAAATCATTTTCCCGCCGACATAAAACTTTGCGCTATGGCAATTTTGGTCTGCACCTTGGACGTTGCCGGCGAAGCCAATGAAGCCGAACGGTTAATAAAATCAATGTCGCAGATAATTGAAGAGGCTAAGGCGTACCACTTAAATTATAGTTTTCGCGCTCTCATCGCTCGGCGAAATTTAAATAAAACAAGCGAGGAATGGCTTGAAACATACCTGGCCAACCCCGTATCATCCGTGAAGGGAACTATTGTACTCACAACCTGTGCCGCATATATTGCCGAAAACCGGTACGATTCCGCAATAATTTTACTGACAAAAACGCTGGACATCGTAAGCGTGTTTAACAGGACGGCCGATATTATTGAAACCCATATTTTGCTTGCGATAGCCTATTGGAAAAAGAAAGGGCGCTTTCAAGGCAACGCACTGGAACATTTATATTCCGCAGTATCGTTGGCGCGCCCCTATGGATTTGTTCAAATGTTTGTAAACAGCGGCGCGGAAATTAACGGTATGTTATACAAATTGCAAAAAAGAGCGGAACAGCAAAAGGGCGACAATACCGATTTTATCAGAAGGCTTTATCTGAAAATCCAGAGCGTTCCGGGTTTTGAGTTGCAGTACGATGATAAGCCGATAAAATTTACGGATAGGCAAACTACGGTTATGCGACTGCTTTGCCAAGGAAAAACCCACAAAGAAATAGCAAGCATATTGGATATAAAAACCCCATCCGTTTCGACGCACGTCAAGCTGATTTACAACAAGCTTGATGTGGCAAATGTGTCCGACGCGGTAAAAAAGATGGTTGCAATGGGGCTGGCAGATTAAAATAAGCTACCTTACATGAAATACATATCAAATATTTCGTGGTATGTTGGTGGAGCAATAAGAAAGGGAAAAATTTAAAAGGAGATGGTTAACATGAGTAAGGTAAAAAATCGCAAACGGCTCAGCCTCCTTGCGATAGTTTTCTTGCTGGCATTCCTTGCCGCAGCAGCATTCGCTTTCCTTCCCGGTATGCTCGACGTTGTCGGTCGCGTTGGTATTCGTGAAGGCGACTATGTACAATGGGTATTTGCAGCTACACAAGCAGCGGGCGACTCGGCAGTTGTCGGTCGTGCGCCGACAGCCGCTTCACTGGGAGATCCTTTGGCTCCCGGAGTGATTAGAACAGGTTTCACACACACAACAATGGCCGGCGAAGTTGCTGCCGCTCATCTTGGTACACCTGCAGGAACAGGACGCCCCGCCGCTTTCGAAATATCCGGCAATCCCGATCCTGTTTATCTG
>WRHA01000091.1 GCA_009783395.1 Defluviitaleaceae bacterium | reverse complement strand
TTGGGGCAGCGCCCCAAGGTCCTACCCAAGCTCTCAACCAACAAAACCCTACCGACGCCGCCCCCCGGAATAAACGCCCTGCCGCTTGAGCTTGCGCTCTTGTATGCGCTTCTTTCGCGCACGTTTTCGCGCACGCATCTGTTCTTCGTTAATGAGCTGAATGTTAGTGGCCTTGTCAATGAAAAGAACCCCGTCGAGATGATCAAGCTCGTGGCACATAATCGACGACAAAAAATCGTCGGCCTCGATGATATACTCCTCGCCGTCGCGATTCATAGCCTTAATCTTTGCATTAAACGGGCGCAAAACATCGCCGCATCGCCCCGGCACAGAAAGACAAGCCTCGTTACACTTATGCTCGCCCTCCGATTCGATTATTTCCGGATTAATCATTTCGTATAACTCGTCCTCAAATTCAACAACAACAACACGCTTTAACATGCCAATCTGCGGTGCCGCAACCCCAACCGCGTCAAGCTCTCGAATCGTCTGCTTCATGTCGTCCAAAAGCTGAATAATCGAGGCGTTAATCTCCTTAACGCGCTTGCACTTCTTTTTTAAAATTTCGTCGCCTTCCTTGCGAACTTGCCGAAGAGCCATTTCAAACTCACTCCATCATTATCGGATTTAATGTTAGATGCAATGTCATATTTTTAAGCGGATCGCTTTGCCTTAATTTTTTTATACAATATAGCACAAATGCAACAAGCGGTGCTTCTTCTCGCGATTTTACAAGAAGTTTCCAACGAAACTGCTTGCGAATCATAGATATAAACGCCGGCGAAAGCCCTATTAATTCGAAACGCTCCTTGCCGTCCCGTTCATTTACATAATCCATGATCGCAGAAAGCGTCTGCAACGCAACAATAACCTCCCGCTCCTTCGCTCCCGTAAGCATTACCGAAAAAACATGCGAAAACGGCGGATATATCATCGCCTCCCTAAGCGCGATCTCATGCTCATAAAATTTTTCATAATCATTTTTTTCCGCAAGCGCAATGGCGTAATGATCGGGATTAAACGTCTGGATAAATACCCGCCCCGAAAAACGAGCGCGCCCCGCACGCCCCGCAACCTGCGTAAGCAACTGATACGTATACTCCCCCGCACGAAAATCCCCCGTGTGAAGCGACATATCCGCCGCAATAACCCCCACAAGCGTCACATTAGGAAAATCCAATCCCTTAGCAACCATCTGCGTACCAATCAAAACCTGCGCCCCACCCGTCCGAAACGCATCCAAAATTTTCGCGTGTCCATGCTTGCCTCGTGTGGTGTCCATATCCATCCTAAGCACCTTAATTTCGGGAAAAAGTGCGGATATCTCCTCCTCGACTTTCTGCGTCCCCGTCCCATATTTCTTTATATGCTCCGATTCGCAAATCGGACACCGCGACGGCATAGCCGTCCCTTCCCCGCAATAATGGCACAAAAGCCGCCCCTTATCCGCATGATATGTATGATTAACTCGGCAATTCTCGCACCCCATAACATGCCCGCACCACCGACAACTAACAAACGACGAATACCCCCGCCGATTCAAAAATAAAATCGCCTGCCGCCCCTCCGCAATTGTTTCTGCAAGCGCAGTTTGAAAATCCCGAGAAAAAACCGAAGTGTTGCCGCGCCGCATCTCGCTCCGCATATCAACAACATGAATCTCCGGCAAAGTCCGATTAATCCTCTCCGACAACTTCACCAAATCATATTCCGCCCGCAAAGCCTTAAAATATGACTCCAAACCGGGCGTAGCCGACCCCAAAACAACAGCACCGCCACATAACTCACCACGCGCAACAGCAACTTCACGAGCATCATATTTCGGCGCAGTTTCGGAATGATAGGTATGCTCATGCTCCTCGTCGATAACAATCAATCCGAGACGGGGAAACGGCGCGAAAACAGCAGAACGCGGTCCGATTACAAGAGAAACCTCGCCCAAAAGAGCCATTTTCCATATCTGAAAGCGTTCGGCCTGGGTAAGGCGGCTGTGCGTAACAGCAACAGCCGAACCAAATCGTGCGGAAAAAAGATTAACCATCTGCGGAGTCAACGCAATTTCTGGCACAAGAACAATGGCCTGCTTCCCAACAGCCAAAACTTTTTCAATCGCGTGTAAGTAAACTTCCGTTTTGCCGCTGCCCGTTACGCCATGCAATAAAATAGGAGGCTTCCCTCCCGTGTCAATGGTCTTTTCTATTTGCGAAACAGCGCGTCTCTGTTCGTCGGTTAAAATAATATCGCAAGGCACAGCTTCCGAAACAGGCGGTTTTCGCCGCGCAACAGGAAACTTCCCGTCCGCCTTCGAGCCGGGAACAATCGCACGCACACAGGCCGCAAGCGTCGTATAATATTTTTTTTGCATCCAAAAAGCAAGCCGAATCGTCTCCTCCGTAAGAACGGAAAAATCGTCGAAACAGCTGTGGATTTCTTTTATTTTCTCCGGCGCGACACCCTCAGGCAACGCATCCGTCACTTCCATTACATACCCGATTTTAACAGCATCGCCCAAGCCAAACGGCACACGCACACGCCGCCCCGGCAAAATTTCCAATTCATGCGGAATTTTATAATGAAACAGCCGATCAACGTCCCCGTGCAAAATATCGATGCAGACGGAAGCAAAAAAATAATTACTCGGCATCTTCTTCGGCTATCTCGTCGTCGCCGTCGCCGTAAATATCAAGGTCGTCGGCATCCTTTTCGGTCTCTTCCGCCGCCGAAAAAACTTCGCCCCCGTCGTCGTCCGCATCCATATCATAAGGCGCAGGCGCGTAATCCTCTTTCAAATCCTCACGCAAATCGTCCTTGGAAACAGTGGAGCGGTAACGGAACGGATCTTTTTTCAGGCGTTCGTGGCCGTCATCCAAGAGGCTGTCTTGAATTTTTATGCGCAACTTGCCTTCGCCCATCTCTTTTACGGCAATAGAAACGGCGCGATCCGTCGGTGCATAGGTGAGCGGATTCGCGCCATCAGTAATTTGCCGCGCACGTTTCGCCGCCGCAAGAACAACGGTGTAGCGACTTGTAACGCGACTGTCTAATTTTTCGCCTTCTTGAATGGTCTCCATAAGTTCGGAATAAGACGGTGT
>WRHA01000090.1 GCA_009783395.1 Defluviitaleaceae bacterium | reverse complement strand
GGCGCGGTTGGCGTTTTTTGTGCAAAAGGCGGCGTCGAGCCGCAATCCGAAACAGTGTGGCGTCAAGCCGACAAATACGTCGTGCCGCGCCTTGCCTATGTAAACAAAATGGACATTTTGGGCGCGGATTTTCACAATGTTGTCGGCATGATAAAAGACCGCCTCGGTCACAATGCCGTCCCCGTCCAACTTCCGATTGGTTTTGAAAGCACATTTACGGGAGTAATTGACCTCTTCGAAATGAAGTCATACGCCTTTTCGGGCGAAAACGGCGAAATTGTAACCGAAGGCGAAATCCCCGACGATATGCTGGAGCAAGCCAAAGAATATCGGACATTAATGGTCGAAGCCATTGCAGAAACCGACGAGGACTTGATGGAAAAATACCTCGAAGGCGAGGAACCGGATATTCCTTCATTAAAAGCCGCGCTTCGCGCCGCATGTATTTCCTGCGCAATCATCCCGGTTTTCTGTGGCAGTGCGTACAAAAAGAAAGGCGTACAAAAACTGCTCGACGGCGTGGTGGATTACCTCCCTGCCCCAACAGACATCCCCGCAATAAAGGGCGTTTTGCCAAACGACGAGCAAACAGAGAGAATCGCCTCCGACAAAGAGCCGTTCTCCGCGCTGGCATTCAAAATTATGAACGACGAACACGTTGGAAAACTCGCGTTTTTCCGCGTGTACTCCGGCACATTAAACGCCGGCTCATACGTTTACAATTCAACAAAGGGCAAAAAAGAACGCATGGGCAGAATCATGCTTATGCACGCGAACAATCGCGAAGACGCCCAGCAGGTTTTTGCAGGCGACATTGCCGCCGTTGTGGGCTTAAAATTTACGACAACGGGCGATACTTTGTGTGACGAAAAGCACGAGGTTATCCTCGAGTCGATGAATTTCCCCGATCCCGTAATCTCCGTCGCAATCGAGCCGAAAACAAAAGCCGGCCGCGACAAAATGGGAATCGCGCTGGCAAAACTCGCCGAAGAAGACCCAACCTTCAAGACGCACACCGACATAGACTCCGGCCAAACCATTATCGAAGGTATGGGCGAGTTGCATCTTGAAATCATCGTCGACCGCCTCTTGCGAGAATTTCGCGTCGAGGCAAACGTCGGCAAACCGCAAGTCGCATATCGCGAAACATTCCGAAAAGGTGCCGATGTCGAAGGCAAATACGTTCGCCAGTCCGGCGGACGCGGTCAATACGGTCACTGTAAAATTAAATTCGAGCCGATGGATGCAAACGACACGGAAAAATCATTCGAGTTTATCGACAAAATTGTCGGCGGTGCCATTCCCAAGGAATACATTCCGGCAATCGAAAACGGTATAAAGGAAGCGATGCACAGCGGAATTATCGGCGGATACCCCGTACTCGGCGTTCGCGCAACGCTGTACGACGGCAGCTACCACGATGTTGACTCGTCCGAAATGGCATTCAAAATCGCGGGCAGCATGGCATTTAAGGAAGCGATGAGAAAATCCGACCCCGCTCTCCTCGAGCCAATCATGAAAGTTGACATCACCGTCCCCGAGGACTATATGGGTGACGTAATCGGCGATGTAAACTCGCGTCGCGGAAAAATCGAGGGCATGGACGCTCGCGGAAACGCACAAGTCATCCACTCCTTTGTCCCGCTTGCCGAAATGTTTGGCTACGCAACCGACCTTCGCGGCAAAACGCAAGGCCGCGGAACATTTAATATGGAAGTACACCACTACGAACCCGTGCCGAAATCTGTCCAAGACAAGGTTGTCGGCAAGAAAGAATAATGGTACAATAACCCAATTTTTAAAACAGAAGGAGAAAACGAAAATGGCAAAAGCAAAATTTGAACGCTCAAAGCCGCACGTAAACATCGGAACCATCGGTCACATCGACCACGGTAAAACAACGCTTACCGCCGCCATTACGAAAACATTGGCGGAGCGTTACAAACTCGGTAACGCCGTAGATTTCGACAAAATCGACAAAGCTCCCGAGGAAAGAGAACGCGGAATCACAATCTCCACAACCCACGTCGAATACGAAACCCCCAACCGTCACTACGCACACGTAGACTGCCCGGGCCACGCCGACTATGTTAAAAACATGATCACAGGTGCGGCACAAATGGACGGCGCGATCCTCGTTGTTGCCGCAACAGACGGCCCCATGAGCCAAACCCGCGAGCATATTCTTCTTGCCCGCCAGGTAAACGTGCCGCACATCGTTGTTTTCATGAACAAATGCGACATGGTTGAAGACGAAGAGCTTCTTGATTTGGTTGAAATGGAAATCCGCGAACTTTTGGATAAATACGAGTTCCCCGGCGACGACACGCCAATCATCCGCGGTTCCGCACTTCAATCGCTCAATGACCCTGCCGGCGCGTACGGCGACAAAATCGTTGAGCTTTTCGACGAAATCGAAAAATTCATCCCCACGCCCGAGCGTGACACCGCTAAGCCGTTCCTTATGCCCGTTGAAGACGTGTTCACGATTCAAGGTCGCGGAACAGTTGTTACCGGTCGCGTAGAGCGCGGAACGCTTAAAGTAAACGATGAAGTTGAAATCGTGGGCTTCACCGAAGAAAAGCGCAAAGTTGTTGTAACGGGCATCGAGATGTTCCACAAGCTTCTGGATCAGGCCGAAGCCGGCGACAACGCAGGCTTGCTCCTTCGCGGCATTAAGCGCGAAGAAATCGAGCGCGGACAAGTTTTGGCAAAAACGGGAACAATCTCCTCCCACACAAAATTCACCGCCCAGGTTTACGTTCTCTCCAAAGACGAAGGCGGACGCCATAAAGCATTCTTCTCGAACTATCGCCCGCAGTTCTACTTCCGCACAACGGACGTAACCGGCGTAATAACCCTTCCCGAAGGCACAGAAATGTGTATGCCCGGCGACCACATCGAAATGGCAATCGAACTCATTTCCCCAATCGCCATGGAGGAAGGCTCCAACTTCGCTATCCGCGAAGGCGGACGCACCGTAGGCGCAGGCGTAGTAGTAAAAATCATCAACTAGGCGGCGCGCCAAGCGCGCGGTGGACACCGTGGACATCTCACGGGGGGCGACCGTTTCGTCTCGAAGCCGGATAC
>WRHA01000089.1 GCA_009783395.1 Defluviitaleaceae bacterium | reverse complement strand
GCAATGCCGCCTTTGACATTTTGTAGGCGTAGTTGTCCGAGTTTTGTGCATTATTTATTGATGCCTCCGCGCTTGTTACATAAAAAAGACGACGGGTTTCACCCGCGTCCAAAAACGGCAAAAATTTTTCAAGCGTTGCCATTGGTTTGATTACGTTTTCGCTAAAAGTTTTTTCATAGTCTTCGGGCGTTTTTCGATAATCTGTTGTGTCGGCAAGAAAATCGAGCTTTGCTGTTTTATCGGTGTGCGGGGTGAAAACCTCGTACCCCTCTCGTGTGAAAATATCAGCCAGGCTTAGTGCAAAATCCGACTCGCCTGTAATCATAATTGAACCGCGCATAAAATCATCTCCTTCGCGTAATTATATCAGATTTTTGTCGTTCGCTGAGCATGTAAAGTACCATTAAAAATCAGTCGCCCGCGTTCCTCTCGTTCTTTTTTAGACTTTTACCAGCTCCGGGCTTAACAGGCCGCTGTATCTGCCGTTTCGACAAAGCTTGTCGTTGTAAATGCCGATGATGGCATCTGTGTTGCTTTCCACGCCTTCGACCGTTACCTTGTCGGGACGAAACCCGACCAACATGCCGCTTTTGCGCCCCAGGCTTGTAAACGGGATCATTCGTATGCGATTGTAAAATTGATCTTCGCGAATCGAGAGCAGAACGGATAAATCGTTTTCGAGTTTTTCTGCAAATAAAATTTGGATACAGCCGGGCAAAAGGTTTTTTATCTCCTCAAATTCTGCAATAATCACAGGCGACTGCGAAAGCGGTTCTTTCAGGCTGTGGCCTGTGTCAACAAGTGCTTCGAAGCTGCAATCCATGCCGCCGAGCGCGACGCATACATTACAAAGCATTTGCCTTTTAAGCGTGTACCGCTCAAACAGCTTTGTCGATATTTTTATAATGAAATAGCTGAGCACCATGCCCGCAAGCGCGATTTGCCACGAAATTGTGCGCGAAAAGGCGTCGAGATCGGACACGATAAAATAAACGGCGTGCGGCAAATCCGTAAGGAAAAATAACGCCATGCCTATGCCGCCAACCGTAAACGAAACTATGTAACCGGCGGCCATGAGCATAGCAAACGCTTTTACACTTTTCGGGTGAAACGCAAGCGCGACCCCTGCCGCCAAAATCACAACCGACGCGAAAATTACATTCATAAATCGCAACGGCGGAATCGCGATAATAAGCGTGTACAAAAAAGCCATAAGCCCCGCGCCCGCCCAAATCCAGCGTTTTTTCTGTTTCGTGCGCAAAACTTTCGAAACCACCCAAAGCACAAATCCGTTCATTATAAAATTTACCAGAAATAAAATATCCGCATAAAGTATCACCGAAAAATCACCCATGCGGATTGTACCGTGTTTAAAAAAAATATCCTGTCGAAATCGGTGCTAACGATGAACGAATTGCGGGGCAGGAGCGTCGTCATCTGTTTCGTTTGCGTCGTTCGGTGCGAGGAGGTTTTGCCACCATTCTACGACGCGAAAACGCACAACAAGCTCAAGCCCCGGCGATTCTTCCATGTGCATAAGCAGTCGAAATCCTTCTTCGGAAACGGAATCCTCGAGCAAATCGCGGCTCTCGTCGGTTGCAGTCATATCTACATAGCACAGCGGCGGAAACATCAGGCACCACCAGTTTTCGCCGTCGCCGTCGCCAATGATAATTTGCAAGGCTTCATATCGGCCCGGCGGGAATGCAATATTTCCATAGGTTTGCGTAGGGAAAAACACATTTGCGATTTCCGCCGTAACTTCATGTTCAAAACCGGCGTCGTGAATAATATTTTGCGCGTGTTCCCTAAGGGTGGGTAAAACTTCATAAATATTTGCGCGTGTCTCGTCGAGATCATCGCTTTGTGTAAGTACGTCTGCAAATTCTTGCAAAATTTCTGCGCGTACAAAATTCTTTAAATTTTGATCGGCTTCGCAGTCGCTGTTTGCGCGAACATGGAAACGAAGCACGTTTTCGGCAATGTCTTGCTGTAAACGCATCGCGTATGTGTACGTATATGCCGCAAAACCCACCGCAATTATTGCCCCGATTACAAATGACGCAAGCAGTATTTTTCCTTCTTTGATAAACATAAGATGCCCCTCTCTTGTCTTTTTCGAATCTTTGCCGTAAAATCGCCGATACATACCTTTTTGTTGTTCGGGAGGCGCGTTCGGTGTGAAAAAAATGAATTTCTTTCAGGAAAAATTTTTGCAAAAACCATATCGCGTGCATGGATTTTTATTCCTTGCATTTATTGTCGCGGGGGTGATTTACGATTCGCCTCGCGGGGTTTTGACAGGACTTTGGCGGATTTTTATAGGATCAGACGTGCTTGTAACGGATTATATTTACATAGGTGGGTTTGGCGCGACGCTTGTAAACGTGGGACTTGTGGGGCTTTTGTCAATTTTCGCACTTGTTTTGTCAAAGCATGAACCCGGCGGGCTTGCAATGGGAACGCATGGGCTGGCGATCGGATTTGCGTTTTTTGGAAAAAATCCGCTAAACATGTTGCCGATTATTATCGGCGGCTTTTTGTATGCGTGGGTCGCAAAAAAACCGCCCTCGCAATGTGTTTTGCGGGCGGTTCTTGCGGCGTGCCTTGCGCCTGCTGTTACGCAGGTTGCCTATGCAACAGACTTGCCGCTTCCCACAAGCATTGGAATCGGCATTGGTGTAGGGCTGTTAATCGGATTTCTTATAAACCCGCTTGCAATCCACAAAGAAATGGCACATATGGGCTACAACTTATATAATGTCGGTTTTGCCGCCGGTATTATCGGCATGGGGATTTTTGCGGTTTACAGGCTTGTAGGCGCGTATTTTTACACCTCCGATAACTGGAGTAGCGGTTACGATACACATCTTACGATCTTTCTCCTGCTTGTTTCCGCATATTTTATTTTTTGCGGCCTGATTGCAAGAGGCAAGAAGATCTCGCTAAGATTTTTTTACGAGCCGCACAAAACAGGAAACGACTACTTTGGCACGTATCGCGAAAAGGTTTACCTACACATGGGCGTGATGGGTATTGCGTGCTATTTGTTCATGGTTGTTACACAGGGCGCGTA
>WRHA01000088.1 GCA_009783395.1 Defluviitaleaceae bacterium | reverse complement strand
TACTTTTTCCACTCAAACATCTAAATTCGCCCTCCAACTATATGGTGGATTTCTATTACACGTCATGGGGCGAATTTAGATGTTTGAGAGTGGAAAAGTACGGCATATGCGAATTTAGGGTTTTCAGAGGTCGCCTTGACGCACAGCGGCACGATTGATAAAATTCGCTCATGAAAAAACTACTTGTGCAGTTCATAAAATTCGGCGTTGTCGGCGTAACAAACACCATCGTTTTCCTAACGATATACTATGTACTCTTACATTTTAACGTGCATTACCTGGCCGCAAACCTCGCAGCGTTCGCCCTGAGCGTGATCAATGCGTTTTTCCTAAGCAGCAAATTCGTTTTTAAAGACAGCGAAACCCCCGCACCGCTTCGCCTGGCAAAGGTTTATGCGGCGTATGGCTTTACGTTTTTGTTAAGCACGGGAACGCTGTTTATCATGGTCGACCTGCTGGGCATTTCGCAATTCATCGCACCGCTTTTAAACATGTTCATCACCGTGCCGACAAATTTTCTCGTGAACAAGCTCTGGGCGTTTCGATAAGTTAAAATCAACAGCACTTATCGCCAAAAGCACAAGCGCAGGCAAATAAAAAATCCAAATAAACATAAACGCGCCGGAAAAGTACTGCGGCAAGCCCACATAACCGGACAAATTAAAAAGTCCAACACTAACATCGCAAAGCGCGAACAAAATCAAACCCGCCACAACGAGATAATAATTAATCCCGGTGCGGCGATTTTTTATGTTTACAAATAAATTCACACCAAACAAGCACGCATAAAGCCCCGCAAGCAAAACAACCGAACCCGCCGCAAGCGCACCCGCCCAAACACCCGCCGCCGCCCCAAGCGGCAAAATCATCCGCTTCTCAAACCCGACGGCGCGAACAATGTAGGCCACATGCACAAAACAAAACACCGCCACCCCCGCAAGATGCCTGTTGTGAAGAACCAAGAAATAATCTGCACAAAGAGTAAAAAAGAGCCCGCATGAAAGCAGGCCCCAGTCTTTTACAGAAATGCACTTCACGCGAGAAAACAGCGCGAGCATAAAACAAACCGCAACAAACGCAAATTTATAATCTAGCAAGCGTTACTCCGTTCAAATTTGATTGAGACTTGTAATTTACTAAGTGTTACTCCGTTCCGTTTTGATTGAGACTTGTAATTTACTAAGCGTTACTCCGTTCCGTTTTGATTGAGACTTGTGCGAAACGCGCCTGTAGTTTAGCGAGCGTTACGCTCCTTACTTACAAAATCGTAACCCCTGTAATTTGCCAAATTAAATCGGTGCTTCGTGCAACAATTTGGAAGCTCTCGTGGAAGTACTGCAAATTCGCGCCTTCCCCGGCCGTCCAAATTACCTCAACAACCGCGAGATAATCATACGTTCCGTCCAAATCACTCGTCGCAATATTAACCGCATACATCGCACGCCCCTCAAACCGTGCGGGTGCAAAAATCGGCGTAAGCGATGCACTCGCTCCGTCGGAAAGCCCGACAAGGCTGTCGCGTGAAATTTCGCCGGATTTGTATGCCAAAAGCGAGTTAAACGCCTCGGTTATGGCAATGTCCGCCTCAAAGCGGCGTTGGCGCGGCATGTTGTTAAACCGCGTAACATTTACGGGAAAAGCAACCGACGGCATCTCAAACTCCAGCGAATTTATAACAAAGTAGTACTCGGAAATATGAATGTCGCGCAAAAGCGCAATATACGGCTGCAAATTAAAAATCACGTCGGTTCCGCGCACATACACATTCGTTTGACCCGGCATGGAAATCGTGTTGCCGTCGGGCATACGCACATTAAGCGAAATTTCAAAATCTGTCGGAACGCGGCGACCGTCTTCACTCACCCCGTGCATGGTCATGTAAGCACGGTTGCCGCGCTGAATCATGCCCTCGAAGTTTAGAGTAAATGTGCCGACTTGCACGGGAATCGGATCCCACTGGTCATTGCCAAAAAGTTGTGACGGCGCAATTTTAACCACCGGATCGGGAACAAAATAGGACAAACCGCTGAAATGTACCTCCACATCGCTTTCAAGGTTCAAAATAGGCCCGAATGTCGCGCTGCCCATTAGCAAGCCAAACTCGTCAAAATATACAACTGCGTTTTCATTTGTCATCGCGTGAATCGACGTAACGGTAAAACGCTCGAAAAGTTGTACAAACGGTTCGTCGGGCAAATTAAGGCGCAATCCTCCGTCGAGATTCGGCGAGTAGCTGAAGTGAATCGTGCTGCTCGCGCTGTCGAAAGCGGCGTGGCGAACCACAACTCCGCCCTCGCCCATCGCCTGTACGGGATGATTCACAAAAGACGGAGCCTCGTGAATCGGCGGCGCGGTCAAGCGATAGTTAAATTGTACGTACTCGTGCGTGCGGCGGCATTGTATATGAAGCGTAAGGAAGAGCGAGTTGCCCGAAAGAGGCCCGAAGCCAAGCACCGTTCCGTCATCCTGCGCCGCGATTACATCAAAAGAAGCCCGCGCATATAAATTACGAGCCTGGTTGTAAAGTAAAATGTAATAATCATCGGGGTTAAAATGCTCATCGAAATAAAAGTACGTGCCTGAATACGCCGCAACAAATCGCGTCAGAGTAAACGGCGTTTCTTCATTTAAAAAAACGCGCTCGTTTACGAAAATGCTTCGGGCGTTGTTTGCCGTGTCGGTGGGGATTGTTACCGCAGTAAAGCGGTCGTCCAACGCAGCGATTTGCTGGTTTTGCGCAAGCACATCGGAAGACGCCAAAAACACCGTTACCGCGCCCACCCCTATAAGAAATGCGCCAATAATGAACGTTGCCGCCATTTTCCACGTAGCAATGTTTGCAAACAGCTTCTCTTTTTTCTCACTTTCAAGCTTGAACGAACCCTTTACATACTGAATCGACCCCATGCCGTCAACTTCCGGATCGTAAACCGAGTGCGTCGGCAACGACGAAGCGACATCCATGACATCGAAACCCGCGTCGCCGGCTTCGTCGGCCATAAGCAACATCTCAAGCTGTGCATCCAAGTCCATGTCGCCGCTAATTTGCGCGGGCGCAGACGCAGGCTCGGAT
>WRHA01000087.1 GCA_009783395.1 Defluviitaleaceae bacterium | reverse complement strand
TGGGGGAAACTTTTTTTTCAAAAAAAGTTTCCCCCAAGGTTTTTTCCCCCAAGGTCTTTGGCATTATCCAAGGCGGAAACGATAAATCGCTTCGACGTGAGTGTGCGGAGGCATTGGTTGGGATGGGGTTTTCCGGGTTTGGTTTTGGGGGGTGGCCTCTTGATGACAAGGGGCGGCTTACTGAGGAAATTTTGGCGTATACGGCGGAACTTATGCCGACCGGGGTGAAATATGCTATGGGCATTGGTCGACCGGAAAATATTGTTGCATGTGTGAAAATGGGGTACAATTTGTTTGATTGCGTGATCCCTACTCGAGAAGCTCGGCATAATCGACTGTATGTTTTTAATGAAGAATTCGAATCGGCGCGTGATATTGAGCTTGACGGAAATTTTTATAAATATCATTACATCTTGGATGATAGTCATCGTCGCGATTCGCGGCCGATTTCGCGTATTTGCGACTGTCTCACGTGTACGCATTATTCCCGTGCGTATTTGCGGCATCTTGCAAGCATCGGCGATGGGCTGGCGAATCGTCTTGCAACGATACACAATTTGCGCTTTTACACGATGCTTATGGAGCGGCTTCGTGAAAGTCTGCCATGTTGAGCGCGAAGTATGACATGCTTTATCCGCCGCTGATTGAGCGGATTTTGGCGGAGGAGTTTGGAAAGAAAGACCCGAAAAAGGCGGCGAAAACGCGCCTGCATCAGATGTTCGGCGCGTATTTGTGTGGAAACGCACACAAAAAAGCGGCGCGACTGTTGAAAGACGCGCCGACTTTATTATCCCTCCATGCATCAACAAAGGAACGCCTGCCGCATTTTGAAAATTTCTACGAATTCATTGCAACGCAGGTGTGTGTAAGCGGCGGTGTTAAAATAATTTCAGACCTGGGGTGCGGATTTAATCCCTTCGCGCTTCCGCTTATGCCCGCCGTGTTGACAGAAAATCTCGCGGAATATCACGCATGGGACATCGATATCCGCACGCGTGATTTGCTAAATGTTTATTTTGCCGAAATGCTCTTACCGCAAAGCGCGAAATGCGCGGATTTGGCGGTTGAAACCCCTTGCGAAGCCTCCGATGTTACCTTTATGCTGAAACTGATTCCGGTGCTTGAGGCGCAGATCGCAGGTCGCGGATTCGCTCTCGCAAACGCGCAAAACACGCAATTTCTTGTGGTTACATATCCAACAAAAAGTCTCGGAGGGCGCGAAAAGGGCATGGAAAAAAACTACGCCGCCGCGTTCGAAAACGCTTATGCAAGCGGAGGATTATCCAATTTCAGGCTCATCGCGAACGAAAAAATCGGCAACGAGCTTGTTTATGTTTTAAGGAGCGCGGTAAGACGCTGAATTTCGCGGGCTTGGCTAATAATCTGCATTTGATGACGAACCCGCATGGCAACAACAAGTTTGCTGAACGGCTTGCTGATGTAATCAACCGCACCCAACGTGAACCCCCGCTCTTCATCTTCGGGGGTATTTTTTCCTGTTACAAAAATCACAGGTATGTTTTGGGTTTTTTCGTCTTGTTTAAGAATTTTAATAACTTCAAACCCGCTAATGTCGGGCATCGTAATATCAAGCAAAATCAGGTCGGGATTTAACTCTTTTGCAGATTCGATACAGCCGCGCCCATCCGTTTCGGCATAGACAGTATAGTCCTCGCCCAAAATGTGTATGAGCGCAGTAATATTCATTGCATCATCGTCAACAACCAGAATGCTTTTATCCGTCTCCATCAAAATTCCCCCAAATTTGATAATAATTTTGTTGCTGTTTCGGCGGCCTTGGCAAGTTGAAATCTCTGAATTTGGCCGACAAGCTCTTCAGAGTTTGGTATTTTGCGCAAATCATCACACATGGTAACACAGTGTGTGTTCCTTTTTTGCAAAAGCGGAATAACTTTTTGAAGCAATTGAGCGGCATCCGCCGTATTCATCTGTTCGCCGCCCGCACCGTCGTTCGTGCCTATGTCGCCAATATCATCAAGGACACGATCGAGCTCGCGCTTTAATGCAGAGAGCCGTTTAGAACTCGGCACACTTTTGCCGATAAAGGCACGCTCCACTTCCTTGGAGGCTGCCACAAGCGTGTCTTCATATATCAACCCTGCCGAACCCTTTATTGTGTGTGCAAGGCGATGAGCGGTTTCATGGTCGTTTGCAGCCATAGCGTCGACAATGCGGTTCATTGTGCATTGATGACTGCGCTTGAAATCAACCCTCAGCTTTGCTACCAAATCAGGGTCGCGCTGAAAACTGTTTATATCGCCCTTTGGTCTGTCCGCTTTTGCTTTTTGCGCCGCTTCAATCACTTCGGGCGATTGCTTATCTTTAATATGCCTTACAAGCACATTATTGAGTTGCTTCGCTTGGATGGGTTTTGACACAAAACCGTCAAAACCTTCCCTCATAAATTCCTCCGCTTGCCCAATCATAGCATTTGCGGTAAGGGCAACAATCGGTCGGTCGTAACCGAGTGCGCGCAGTTCGTGCATTGTCTGTGTGCCGTTAATGCCGGGCATCATGTAATCCATAAAAATAATATCGTAAACATTACCTTGCTTTATTTTGTCTATGGCGGCATATCCGCTGATGCAAGCTTCAATTTGCAAACCATAGAAAGCCATTAGCCCTTTAGCAACGAAGAGGTTTGCATCAACATCGTCGACAATGAGAATTTTGCCGTATGGCATATATTCCGGCTCGAAAGTCAGTTTGTTGTTGAACGCTTTTGTAGTTTCTTCAAGCTGTTCCAGCCGCTGAGATGTTTCCATGCCCAGCAACTCGTCGCTTGCTTTTACTTGCGGTATTTTAATCACAACGTTTGTTCCAACATCCACTTCGCTGTCTATTTTTATCTCCGCGTTCATTAGTTTTGCCAAGTTAAAGACAATGGGCATTCCAAGCCCTGTTCCTTCAATGAAGCGATAATCCTTCTCGTGATGTCGAATATAATCGTTGCTTAAGCCACTGAGTTGCTCATCGCTCATTCCAAGACCGCTGTCCCGTACTGCAAGGACGAGGGTAATTTTATCACGACTCCGTTGTTCGCAAGAGA
>WRHA01000086.1 GCA_009783395.1 Defluviitaleaceae bacterium | reverse complement strand
CATGAAAAGCTGTGCAAACATCTCTGCCTGACGCTCCTCGTTGCGTTCGCCCATAATGAAATCAGCTTCCATGCGACCGCCGAAGTGGATGTCAAGCTCGGTGACGTGAATGCGTGCGCCGGTTTCGGAAAAACGCTCGATTGCTTCGCGGATATGCTCCATGTTCGTGCCGGAATTGTAGTGCGCCTGCATTCCGATTACTTCGATCAGCAAACGTCCGTAATCAGCGTGGTTTGGATTGCCGTACGCCGGATTGTTTACGCTGTCGTTGTGCCAGCGTTCGTTTAATTCCTCGGTCATATTTGCCATCGCATTGCGCTTGTGTGGCGATTCTTCGTTGAAATCATTGTAAATAAGCAGTGCGCTCGGGGCGTAGCGGCGTGCGAAAACAAATGCGTAGTAAATGTAGTCGTATGCACGTTCGCCGGCGTCGAAGTCCGCGCCGTTCGCGAATGCGTGATACCACGGTACATAGTTTCGCAGGGCGCGTTGCCACGTGCCAACATCGTAAACCGGGCTGTCCTCGGGGCCGTCTGCGGGGCGATTCGCACTGCCGCCGTTTGTGAAGACCTCATTTGTAACGTCCCATGCATCAATGCGATCGCCGAAATAACCGGCGTATTGCTCAATAAACCAACGCATGTTTTCCATTGCATCAGCGCGTGTGAGATATTCGCCGGTTTGCGAACTGCGATAAAGCCACGGAGCAGACTGCGAATGCCAAACAAGTGTGTGTCCGACCATGTAAAGATCGTTTTCCGTCGCAAAATTTACGACCATCCGTGCATTGTCTAAAAACAGGTTGTCGGGGCGCGTGCGCTGATTTCCGCCACCGGAAACCGCATCAACCTTCATGGCGTTTTCTGCCGTAACAGCTGCGTATTGATGCAAGAACATTTCGATTACGCCGCGTGTATTGTCACGCAATTGGTGCGGCTCGATGATATTTCCGAAAATAAAATAATCCGACCAGCGTTCGGCAAGCGACGGCAATGTCATATCCCATTCGGGAACAAGCATCCGATCGACATCGCCTGATGCAACGCCCGTCGATACTATTGCCTGCCCCGAATCATGCCAAGGGTCGGGGCTGTCGTTTTCGAAATTGAACATGGCGATCTGCTCGCCGTCACTTTCGCGGGTCACTATGAAATTGTCGATGTAAAATAGTACGTTTGCGTTCGGATTCGGCCCGGACGTGTTTTTAACGATTTGAATGGCTCCGGGCAATGTGCTTACGCCCGTCAAGTCCAAAATGCCCGTATATGTGTGCCATTCCATATCGTCTTCGGCATAGAACACACGGGTTGGAATAATGTGCCGCCAGAGAGGACCGCTTGTTTGCATAAGAATGCTCACTTCAAGGTCGCCCTCGGTTAGAGGTGTGAAAATATCGAGAGAGATTTCATAAATGCCTTCCGGCTGAAGCCCAATGTCATCAATCGGAACTTGCGCGCCATCCCATTGCACACTGCCGAGTGTTTCAACACGCAGAGATATGCTGCCCTCAGACGGGGTGAAAATCGTTGTGGGGCAAGGGGTGGGCTCGGGGGTGGGTTCGGGTTCGGGTCGCGGCGGAGGCCCGGGCAGCTCATATGACCTGGGTTCTTCCTCGCCATTCCCTTCAGCATAAGCTTCGTTTTCGTCGCCATAATCGTACCCGTTCTCGCAAGCGCACGCCGCAAAAACAAGTAAGCCGAGTGCCATCATACACACGATAAGAATTTTTTTTAACATCCTCTTCCTCCGAAAAAAATATTTTCTGAAATTATACACCATCGCGGTATTTTTGTCGCGTTTTTTTAATAGGGATATAATATGAAAAAATCGGTGCGGGTAGTGTCACTACCCGCACCGATTTTGCAAAAAAAAATTTCCAAGGAGCCATCATGCGCGATTTTATGATTCTGATAGGCGAACTGGTCTTTATTGCCGCCTTGCAATTCGTTCTGATCGAAATTTTGGACGAAAGCGGGCAAAAACGCTATATTAAACTTGTAAATATCGCTTGCGTTGTAATTGGCTATTTCTTATTGCTAAGATATGTGTATAATAATTTCGGTGAACTTACTTCACTTGTGAACATGTATTTCTGATCGGTGCAGGTGTTGGTGTATGAATAAATTTTATGAAAAAACCTTCAAGCAACATGCGCAAGAGAATCCCGTGCTTTTTTGGGATATTTTAAATACGACGACTCCATCAAGAACGCGAATTCATCCTTTAAAGCAAGCACAAATCCACAAGTTGCTGAACGATACCCCACTAAAGGATTTTTGCGAACGACTTGTTCTCTTTGGTTCGTCCGTTGACGCAAGTTGCCGCCCCGACTCCGATATTGACGTTGCCGTTTGGCCAAAGAATGGCTTTCGAAAGAAAATAGACGATTTATTGGTGCAGGAAACTGAGGGGCATGTTACGATAATCTGGGCGGAGGATTTGCTGTCGGACGAGCCTATCCAACAAGCGATAGCAAGAGGGATTGATATAATATGATATTGTTCAGCAATGCGAGAAAGGCTTTGGAAGTTGCCAATGATTCATGGAGCAAGTCCAAGATATGCCCGCCGGATATGATTGAAGCAAATATCAGAAAAACCTGTTTTGAATTACAGCAATGCATGGAATTTTTTGTCAAGGGCTTAATTGAGCTAAAGGGTGAGCAATTCATCAAAGCGCATCCGCTACAGTTGAATACAAATATTCTGATTAATCTCATATCCGAAGGAAGAATTTATTTTAATAAACCCTCCGTGCTTAGAGCAATTCTCGACGACATAAACAACGACGCGTCAAAGTTCAATATGTGGGAAGCATCCGCCAGATATTTAAATACGTTCATTACAACTGAAAACGAGATAAACTCTGCGTTTTCAATTTGCAAAAAACTTGAAAACTATTGCCTTACAGAAACTATTACTCCACCAACATAGTCTTGCGCCGAATTGCGCAGGATTTTTGTCGCAAGACAAGAAGCAAAAACCGCCGCGCCCTAGAGGGGCGCAAGGTTTTTTGCGACGCAGGATTGCGGCAAAAAGACAAGCAAGTCGGCGCAAGA
>WRHA01000085.1 GCA_009783395.1 Defluviitaleaceae bacterium | reverse complement strand
TATTTTGCCGTGGTCGGCACGCCGAGACCCAAAATCAGTGACGCCAGCATACAGAAAAACAACACGGCAACGAGGCGCAATGCGGGATGGTCGATAATGCCCGCCATGGAAATCATTGCATCGGCAAAGGTTATCCCAAGGCCGGTAAGGGTTACAACTCCGACGATGATGCCCGCCATTGCACACGCGACGCCAATGCTTACGACGTTCCTGGCCGCGGCCTCCATTGCCTCAAAAATTTTTTTCGGAGTAAGGCGCGTTTCTTTGCGGAACATGCTCAAAATTATGCAGATGCCGATAGAGTAAATCGCCGAAGTTGTCGGCGTGTAGCCGAGCGCGAGGAAAAAGACAACGACCAAAAGACCGAGCATCAGATAGCCTTTTTGCAAAATCAGCGGCAAGATTTTGGGGATTTGATCCTCGGGCATTGATTTGAGATTTGCCTTTTTCGCCTCGAAATGCACGGAGGCAAATACGCAAACAAAATATAAAATTGCGGGAATAAGTGCCGCAAGCGCGATATGCGCAAAGGGAAGTCCCGTTATATCTGCCATAATAAACGCCGCCGCACCCATAATCGGCGGCACTACTTGCCCGCCTGTGCTTGCCGACGCCTCAACGGCTCCGGCAAAATTCTTGTTGTAGCCGAGACGTTTCATCATGGGGATTGTAAACGACCCCGAAGCTACTGTATTTGCGACAGAACTGCCGCAAATCGTAGCCTGAAGCGAGGAGACAATAACGGCCGCTTTTGCGGGTCCGCCTACCGAACGCCCCGCAATCGCATTTGAAATATCAATAAAAAACTGCCCAATGCCCGTTTTTCGAATAAACGCACCGAACAGCAGAAAAACGAAAATAAACGTTGACGCAACCCCAATCGGCACGCCCAAAATACCTTCCATTTGATAGAATGAATGGTTTGCAACGCGCATCATGCGAAAACCGCGATGCCCAAACATGCCGGGGATATGCTCGCCAAAAAGCGCGTACGCCAAAAAAACAGCCGCCACAACCATAAGCGGCACGCCTACAACTCGATAACACGCAATAAAAAGGACAATTGTCGCGATAATGACCATATGAAAATCCATCGTGGTTATCGCACCCATTTGCCCCGTTATTCTCTCGAAGAAGAGCGCGAAGTAAAAGAAAGAACACGCACCGACAACGCCGTAAATCCAATCGATAATCGGAACGTGGTTTACGCGGGTGTTGCCGGCTTTGTTGGGTGAGGGATAGAGTATAAATGCGAAGAGAATAACAAACCCCGCAAAAGTTGCACGGCGAATTTGCTGCGGAAGCATCGAAAAAAACGATAAACCGTCAATCATTACGCTAAAAACAGGACCGATGCCGGGAGCGTTAAGAATAGCTTCAAGGATTTGCGGTTGAATTATGCCATATGGATTAATATTCATCAGCAACATTAAAACGGCAAAAGCAAACAACGACCAGCGCACAACCAGCTTGGGTACGCCGTCGAAATGGCGTGTTCGTGCCGACGGGTCGTACTTTGACATTATCCGCTTAAGCTCTTCTTCACTTGGCGCATCTGTCGCTTCGGTTTCGATAGATTCGGTTTCGATAGTTTCGGTTTCTATAGCTTCGGTTTCGAGTGCTTTTTTATCCTCTGACATTTAAAAACGCTCCTCCCAGATATGTAACGGAGCCATTATAAACAGCCCCTTCGAATCGAAAATTCTACAAGTGTACCCGGATCGGCAAGCTCGTTTAACATAACGCGCTCGGTGCCGACATACAAAACAAAATCCGTCGCACGCCCGACCATATAGCGAATCTCGCCGGTATCGAAACCGCCGTCTATCCGCATTGTGCCGCAGGGCAAATGTGTAAGTGCTTGTCCCGGCTGAATTTCCGTCGGCATACCTGCCCCGAAGTCCTCAAACTCCAGGGCAGACAGCACGATTTCTTCATTGCGTATTTCAAAAATCTCCGCCACGGGGCTTTGGTTTACGGAATGGATGAACCAAACCGTAAACCCATCGCCCTCGCTGACGAGATGGGAAAACAATATTTCGCCCGTGTCATAACGGGATAAAACAAGGTACGAACTTCACTCTGCGCCCAAGACGCCCGCTTCGACAAAGAACTCACGCGCACCGGGATGGAATGGAACGCTGATGGATTGTACGGCGTTTGTGGGGCTGATGTACGCACCGCGTGCGTGACCCGCCACAACGTCGGGCTGGTTTTGGATAAGTGCGCGAACAATTTCAAAAGCTTCGTCGTTGGAAACTGTGTCGAGGGATGCGATAAGTGTTGCTTGAACCGCAACGGTTTCGATCGGGGTTGTAACGAAATCGTAATCGTCGCTTGTTACGGTTACACGAACGTAGAAATCATATTCGCCCATAAGATTCGCGATGCCCTCTTCGGACATCGGCAAAATGCGCAAATCGCGATTGCGGGAAAGCTCGGCGATTGCGGTATTCGGTGTCGCCGCCGTAACGAAGAATGCGTCGACGTTAAAATCCTGCATTGCCGCAGCAGAATCCGCAAAATTCAAATGGAAGTCGTTAATATCTTCAAACGTGAGGCCGTATGCCGCAAGAATCTGCGATGCATTTGCCATTACGCCCGAGCCGAGCGCGCCGACAGACACGCGCTGACCCGCAAGGTCGGCAACGCTGTTGATGTCGGAATCGGCAAGAACCACAATTTGCACTGTTTCGGGATAGAGCGACATAAGCGTTCCCATATTTCTAACGGGGTCGCGGTCGTCCCAAATGCTTGTTGCCGTAAACGCATAGTACATAACATCGTTTTGAACAATGGCGATATCAGCATCGCCAACGCCGATTTGGTTGATATTGTCGGCAGATGCGCCGGATGATGTAATTGTGACATTAAGGTCGCTGTTATTGTTGATAACCGTCGCCATTGCGCCGCCGAAGGGATAATAAGTTCCGGCCACGCCGCCCGTTGCCATTATGAAGCGCGCATTCACGTTGCGTGCCGCAATTGAAGCGTCTCCGCCTGTTGCGGGCGCGGGATCATTGGCGGTCGGAGTGTCGGGGGTATCTGCGGGGGGTGC
>WRHA01000084.1 GCA_009783395.1 Defluviitaleaceae bacterium | reverse complement strand
GAGGATGTTGACAGTTGCGAGGATGCACTTCGTCAATGCATCGAAATGTTCGGGCTGTGTTTAAATGCGGATCGGGTACAGTTGTGGCGCATTGATATGCAGCAAAACGGAGCCAACGCTTCGCTTAAAAATGAATGGGTGTCGGACATCGGACGTGAATATGCACAGGTCAACAAAAATCTGTTCATAACATTTGGTTCATTGCCAAAATGGGAACAAATGTTTTTAAACGGCGAATCCTATAACGGGCCCGTCGCAAGTTTGCCCCGGGAAGAGCAAGAACTTATAAATTCAAGCGGCGAACTGAAATCGGTTGCCATAATCCCCATATTTATGCAAGAGCAAATATGGGGGCTTATCAGTATTGACGATTGTGTAAACGAACGCATTTTTTCGAACGAGGAAATGGACATTATCCGTTCGGCTTCTTTAATGATGGCCAATGCATATCACCGTGTAGAACACGCTTTGGAACAACAGCGCATCGAAATTGCGGAAGCAAAAAATCGCGAAAAGAGTAAATTTTTAGCCCGAATGAGCCACGAAATCCGCACACCGATTACTGCCGTTATCGGCATATCCGAAATACAGCTGCAAAAGTCGGGGCTATCGCTCGATATGAAAGAAACCTTTACAAGGATCCACAATTCCGCAACCCTGCTTCTCGGCATAATAAACGACATTTTAGATTTTACAAAAATAGAAGCCGGAAGAATGGGTTTGCGCCATGACGAATATGAAGTAACAAGCCTGATCAATGGTATCACGCATCTGCACGTTGCATATTTGGGCGGTAAGGACATTAGGTTTAATCTGCATGTGGATGAAAACCTGCCTTCGTATCTTATCGGCGATGTAATCCGCATCGAGCAGATATTGAACAATTTATTGTCAAATGCCTTCAAGTATACAGAAAAAGGCTCGGTAGACCTGCAGTTAAGTTGCATCAAGAATGAAGAAACCGATAAATCCATAATTTTGCAAATATCAATTACAGATACAGGCGTGGGGATGACCGAGGAACAACTGGCCAAGATTTTTGACGAATTTGCACGATTCTATGAACACGGAACGCATATAGCCAGCGGAACAGGCCTCGGAATGCCGATAGTACAGAGCTTAATACACATGTTAAACGCCGAAATCAGATTGGAAAGTGCTCCGGGTAAAGGCACAAACGTTGTTGTTCGAATTCCGCAGGCGAAATCACAAAAAGCAGAAATTTTAGGCATAAAAGCAGCACGCGCCTTACAAAATCTTGATACAACACATATTTCCTCCGATCGATATAAGTTTGCACCTGAGCCGATGCCGTATGGCCGCGTTCTTGTTGTCGACGATTTGGAGGCTAACACATATGTAGCAAAAGGTTTGCTCGAGTTTTACGAACTCGATATTGATGTTTGTGACAGCGGCTACGAAGCTGTGAACAAAATAAAGCAGGGCAATGTCTATGATATTGTGCTGATGGACTATATGATGCCCGGCCAAGACGGAACCGAAACCATGAAAATTATGCGAAGCATGGGATACACAGAGCCAATAGTGGCGTTTACTGCAAACGCGCTGATAGGAAAAGCTGAGGAATTTATCAAAAAGGGATACGACGACTTTATTTCAAAACCCATTCAGGCGAAACATCTGAATGCGGTTTTAACAAAATATATTAGGGATAAGCAGAGTCCCGAGGTTTTGGCGGCGGCGAAATCAGCAACGCGTACGAAGAAAGACAATCCGGACAGCGTCGATTTGGTGAAAAAGCTACGGCTGGATTTTGTAAAAAGCCACCACAAAATTTTTGCCAATATACAAAGTGCATTAGAAGTAGCCGATATTAACACCGCGCACCGCTTGTCTCATTCGCTCAAGAGTTTGGCGGCCCTTATACACGAACCGGTGCTTTCGCAAATGGCAAAAGATATTGAAGATTTGTTTGAAAAAAACGAAATCCCCTCAAGCAACCAACTGGCCCTTTTAGAGGAAGAATTGAACCGTGTACTTAGTTGCATCGGCAAAACGCCGGAGATTCGCAAAAAGGACTTTGATGTTGACAAATTCTCAGCATTGTTTGATGAACTTCTCCCCATGTTAAAATCTCAAAATACCGCTTCATTGGATTTTGTCGATGAACTGCACAAAATACCGGAAACAGCCGTACTGATTAGGCAGATAGAAGAGTTTAAGTTTAATTCGGCATTGCAAACATTGGAAACGTTGAGACAGGTTTTAAATGCGTGACAATGCGGAGGGCGCATATTTTTTTTGAATCGTGCCGCCGATAAGCGGGATTAAAACAAACGCTCCGCACACGGCAAGCTGTGCCAATGTAAGCGGCACGGTTTGGAACAAATCGCCCAAAAACGGTACATATATCACGGCAAACAGAATCGCGATCGAAACAGCCATCGAGATGTTTAAAAATTTGTTTGCAAATATTTTTTTCATCGACTTTAAACCGATGCCGCCAAAGGCTTCGGTTTTTGCGGTAAATGAAACAAGAAGCTCTGCCGCAACAAGGCTAAAAAAACACATGCTTACGGCAACAACCTCGTCGTAAAAATACAGCCCGTACAAAAACACCCCAAATGCAGCCGCAAAAAGAAGCCCCGCCCTAATCGCAACCGAACCGCGCATCGCTTTATTTATAATCGGCTCCTTAGGCGGGCGAGGCGGACGCCGCATAACCCCGGACTCCTTGCCCTCCATGCCAAGGGCGAATGCGGGAAACGCGTCGGTGAGAAGGTTGACAAAAAGCAAATGCGTCGCGGCAAGCGGCACAGGAAGCCCCACCAAAATTGCGACAAACAGAACTAAAATTTCACCGATATTACACGAAAGCAAGTAGCCCGTTACCTTGCGAATGTTGCCGTAAATCGTGCGTCCCTGCTCGACGGCCTTTACGATGCTTGCAAAATTGTCGTCTGTGAGAATCATGTCGGCGGCTTCTTTTGAAACGTCGGTGCCTGTAATGCCCATCGCGATGCCTATATCGGCTTTTTTCAGCGAAGGTGCGTCGTTTACGCCGTCGCCCGTCATTGCGGCGATGTCGCCGTTCGCC
>WRHA01000083.1 GCA_009783395.1 Defluviitaleaceae bacterium | reverse complement strand
CTCCTCAAGCAAGTTGCAGACTGCACCGCAACCGAAGGCCGCGCAAAGTATCACGCCTTTTCAAGCGAGGGCGATCGCGATATTTACAAAGGGCTAAGCTTTTGGTCGCCGAATATAAACATCTTCCGCGACCCTCGATGGGGTAGGGGACACGAAACCTATGGCGAGGATCCGTATCTTACGGCCGAATTGGGCGTCGCGTTTATCGAAGGCATCCAGGGCGATGACAAAAAATCGCTCAAGGCTATCGCCTGTGCGAAACACTTTGCCGTTCACAGCGGTCCGGAAGCCGACCGTCACAGTTTTGATGCAATTTGCGATCCCTATGATTTGTGGAACACATATTTGCCGCAGTTTGAAGCGGCTGTTTATGCAGGCGTCGAGTCCGTGATGGGCGCGTATAACCGCTTGCTCGGCGAACCATGTTGTGGCTCACAGCTTCTGCTTGTTGATATTTTACGCGGAAAATGGCAGTTTGATGGTCACGTTGTTTCCGACTGCTGGGCAATCGAAGATTTCCACAAGCATCACCACGTAACCGAAGGGCCGCTGGATTCGATCGCACTCGCCGTACAAAAAGGCTGCGACCTGTGTTGCGGCGATGTTATGGCGATGGCGGCGGAGGCCGTACATCAGGGCAAACTTTCCGAGGATGACATCTCACGCTCTGTCGAACGCTTGCTTGTTTCCCGCATGAAACTCGGGCTTCTCGGCGCGAAAGAAAATAAAAAATATACAAGCATCCCATACGACGTCGTAGACTGCGAAGAACACCACGCGCTAAACCTTGAAGTTACCCGCCGCGCCCCGATTTTATTAAAAAATAACGGCACGCTTCCGCTCGACTTCAAAACGCTGAAAAAAATCGCCGTAATCGGTCCGAACGCCAACAGCCGCCGCGCCCTCGAGGGCAATTACAACGGGACGGCAACCCGCTATGTAACTGTTTTGGATGGCATTCGCGAAATCGCCGAAAAATCCGGCACACAAGTGATGTTCTCCGAAGGCTGTCACTTGTTCAAACCGAAAACCTCTGTTCTCGCACAAGAAAATAATCGCATCTCCGAGGCAGTAATTGCCGCAAAACAAAGCGACGCGACGGTTCTCGTACTCGGTCTCGATGCAGACATCGAAGGCGAAGAAGGCGACACCGGAAACGAGTTCGCAAGCGGCGACAAAGTTGACATAAACCTCATCGGACGCCAGCAATATTTATTGGAAAAAGTAGTCGAAGCCGCAGCGGGCAAGCCCGTAATCCTCGTGCTTATAACCGGCTCGGCAATGGCGATAAATTATGCCGACGAGCATTGCGCGGGAATTATACAGGCATTCTATCCCGGCGCGCTCGGCGGTCGTGCAATCGCAGAAATTATTGCGGGCAAGGTAAATCCGTCCGGCAAACTCCCGGTTACATTCTATCGTTCAACCGCCGATTTGCCGGAATTTTGGAACTATTCCATGCAAAACCGCACCTATCGCTACTATTACGGCGACGTGCTTTATCCCTTCGGTTTTGGGCTTTCGTATACGAAGTTTGACATAAGCGACCTCGAAGTAGCCGCCGACAATAAATCTGTCTCCGTCAAAGTCAAAAACATCGGCAAAAAAGCCGGTCGCGAAGTCGTGCAAGTTTATGTCGAAACGCCGGATCAAAAAGAACGCCACCGCCTAATCGGCATAGCACCCGTTCAACTCGCGTCAAATAAATCGAAAAAAGTCACAATCGACTTGGCCGCCGATGCATATTCGCGTCGCGACTGGAAAGGCGACATCTATACAATAGAAGGCGCGCACACTCTCCATGTCGGCTTCGGTCAACCCGATAAGCGCAGCATTGATTTAATCGGCGTCGAGCCGCTTTCAAAAGAGATTGAAATTTAACAGGAGGAATTTTTAATGAAGAAGTTTTTAGCATTTTTATTAATTTTCACAATGATTTTTGCGGTACCGGTTTTTGGTCAATTGTCTCGGCAAGAGGTTTCAGGCGTTTTGCTCGAAGTGATGGAGGGCGTAAATAGTCAAGCCGGCTTTAATTTTGCCAACTTCGTTGAGCGTGCAGGGCTCACCCACGACGATGTCGTTCAGATCATTATGGTTGAAATGGCCGACGACATGGAATTGCTGATGCAGCATTACGGCGATGATTGGCTTGTTTACGCGATACACGATTTTATTATTTATTTTATGGAGGAGCTTGAGTGGGAAGGAACGGCCGCCGCAGTAGAACTCCTAACGTCGTATCACCGAAACGCGTCGGGTTGGACGCCGACCGATGATATTTCGCCTGAAGATGTTTCCAAAGCTTTGACTGACATAGCAGAGCGTTTGCGCGTGGAGGAAGGCTTTGATTTTGCAGAGATTTTGGAAGAAGCCGGCCTTACACACGACGATGTCGTCAATATTTTTTGGATGATTCTTACAATCCCGGGTGAAGGCGAGTGGTTTGTTGATCAATACGGCGATGACTGGCTTGAATACGCACTTCTTTACTTCCTGGAGGAGTCTCAAGGCGAAGCCGAGCAGGGGATGGATGCCGCGGTACGGCATTTGCTGTTTGCTCATGTTATTTACGGAATCATGGATGTTTTGGGGCATGAAAACGCAGAGGATTTTCTTTCAAGCCCGCTTTTGTTTTCGTTTGCGGACGAAGACGAGGATGCTTTAATTTCCGCACTTGCCGATGAACACTTTTTCATAACATTTGAGCGGCTTGTTTCCCAATATGGCGTTGATGGATTTATGGAAATTTTCGACGTCGACCCGCTTGAAGCATTCATTGCCTATATAATGGGCGAGCATGTTCCTGCAGTGGTATATTTGGACGAAATGCTTGGCGGGCTTGTCGCAGAAACTCTCGAAAGCTATGCCGAATATTTTGAAGTCATTATGTCGCTGGACGACATTCTCGAAGCAGGTTCCGACATCGTAATTGATGCCGATCTTAATTTCGATTACGAGTTATACGAAGAGCTCTTCATGTTTCACGACACAATTTTGGCATACGAAGAAACCGTTATAACCGCCGATGAACTCGAGCAACTTTTTTACTTCGAAACA
>WRHA01000082.1 GCA_009783395.1 Defluviitaleaceae bacterium | reverse complement strand
TTATTTTTTTCTCGTCTTTTTTATAATGATTTCCGCTTCGGATGTATGCGTCGGCGGCGGAAACAAACGCCGCACGAACCGCCTTGTCGGGCGCACCGCCGTAAACGAGATGGCTGGAGTTGTGATAATACTCCAAAACATTCGTGTCGTTTGAGAAGCAGAAAACCGTGTCAAACTTCAATTTATACTCGTTTTGGTCCTCACGGTCGCGGCCTTGGGTTTCGTGGCTAAACATATGCGGCGCGGTCAGCGAGGTTTCGCCCGCCAATTCCGCGATGTAGTCTCGGATGCCGTTTTGGTAGCAGAAAACAAACTCTTCGTCGCTTTCTTCGTCACGCAAAATAAACGTCAGGCCGTCATTTACGATGGCTTGACGTTTAAGCATATCTTTGTACCATTCGAGCGGCACGGCGATGTCGGTAAAAACGTCGGTGTCGGGTTTCCAGTTAAAGGTTGAGCCTGTTTTTCTGCCCCCGAAAGGCTCTTTTTTAAAGCCCTTATCTACGTCATTGATGTTTTCGCCTTTTTCAAATCGCAATGTGTAACGCCAGCCGTCGCGGATGCTCTCGGCGTTCATGTATTCCGACGAATACTGCGTGGCGCACAGCCCCAGTCCGTTTAAACCCAGCGAAAATGCATAATGCGCATCTTCCTCGTTGTTCGCATATTTTCCGCCGGCATACAGTTCGCAAAAAACAAGCTCCCAGTTGTAGCGTTGTTCCCCCGCGTTAAAATCGACGGGTACTCCGCGCCCGAAATCCCTTACCGTAACGGAAAAATCCGCATGGCGAATAATTTCAATTTTTTTCCCGTAGCCTTCACGCGCCTCGTCGATTGAGTTTGAGATAATCTCAAAAATCGCGTGCTGACATCCCTCTATGCCGTCACTGCCGAAAATAACTGCGGGGCGTTTTCGCACGCGATCCGCGCCTTTTAGGGATGTTATGCTTTCGTTGCCGTATTCGTTGCTTTCGCGTTTATCAGATAACATGTCAAAATCACCGCGCCCAGAATAACAGATTCGCAAAAAAAAAGCACGCTTCGCGTGCTAGTTGTCTCGGCTGCTTTTTCTTTGTGCCATTACCAGGTCGTAATAGATGCCTTTTTTCTTTAGAAGCTCGACATGTGTGCCTACTTCGGCTACGCCTTGCTTGTCAAGAACAACGAGCCGATCGGCGTTTCGAAGCGTGGACAAACGATGCGCTATTGCTATGGTTGTGCGGTTTTTTGTGATTCGTGCAAGGGAGTCCTGAATTACGGATTCGGTTTCGACGTCCAGGGATGATGTGGCCTCATCGAGGATTAATATGTCGGGGTCTTTTATTATTGCGCGGGCGATTGCCAAGCGTTGACGTTCGCCGCCGGAAAGAGATTGACCGCCTTCGCCGATCAGTGTCATGTATCCGTCGGGGCTTTGCGCGATAAAATCGTGCGCGTTTGCGGCCTTTGCGGCAGAAATTACATCGTCGAAGGACGCGCCGTTTTTGCCATACGCAATATTTTCATAAAATGTTCCCGCAAATAAGAAACTGTCCTGAAACACAACACCCGTGTTTTCGTGCAAATGCGACGGGGTCATGTCGCGCAAATCGGTTCCGTTTATCGTAACGCGACCGTTGTTCGGATCATACAGGCGCATGGCAAGGTTAATCAGCGTGGATTTTCCTACACCCGACTTGCCCACAAGGCCGATCATTTCGCCCGGCTGAATTTCTAAGTTTATACCCTTCAAAACAGGCTCGTAGGATTTGTATCCGAAGAACACATTGTTATACGCCACCTTGCCTGCAATCGGAACGTTTTTCGGCTTGGCGGTTTCTTTAATCTCGCTTTCCTCATCGAGGAGTTCGAACACTTTTACCATGCTCGTCGTTGTGTTAGCAAGCCAGCGCGGCACGTTTACAAGCCATCTCAGCGGCTCGTAAATCGCCCAGAGATACAGCGTAAACATAACCATTATGCCAAGCGGCAAATCGCCGCGCAAAACCATCCATCCGCCAACAAGCAACACCATGAATTCGCCCACACTGATAAGGAAGGTAAGCGGAGGGAACATGCACGCCCAAAGCACTTCGTTTTCCGAAGAAATGGAGGCCAGGTCGTGGTTTGCTTTTGCATATTTCTCGATTTCGCGCTTTTCATTTCCGAAGGATTTTACCGTGCGGATGCCCTTGATAATATCGTGCAAAATCGAGTTAACCCGCGAGGATTTGCGCCACTGACGCTCGAAACGGGCGTACAAAAATTTCTGAAAGCCCCACATGATAATCGCAACAAGCGGCACGGGAAGAAGCACCAAAATCGCAAGCCGCCACTCTGCAAAGAACAAAATTACTGCCGCAATAACAAACATCAGAAGCATTTCCGTAACCCATCTTGCAAGGTCAACCAAAAATTCGCCTACGGTGTCCGTGTCTTCCATTATGCGGCGGATTAAGTCGCCCGGCGTACGTTTTGCAAACAGCGACATGGAGTGACCCTGCAACTTTTTGTATGCCGTGGTGCGCATATCTGCGAAAACGGAAATGGTTGCCTTGTTATACCGCCGTGCCGCGATAACGGTGACGCCTTCGCCGATTATCCTTGAAATAAGAAGTGCGATCGCAAAAATCCCGATATTTGCCCATGTTCCAAACGGCTCTGCGCCATATGGCTGCAAGTGGGTATCGATAAGCCGCTGAATTATTATCGGCGGCAGCATGAATGAGATAAGAGAAACCGTGCTTAAAATTTGTGAAAATGTCACTGTTTTCCAATATGGTTTCATGAAGCCCAGTGCGCGTTTTATCACGCTGAATTTGTTATAGCAAAACACGCATACGGAAATTTCCTCAATCATCGGGCGGCCGCATTTTTCGCACACAAATTTCTCCGGCTCGTCGGGAAAAGCCGCTTCGCCGGATTCGATGTAGAAGTTTACTATTTTGCAGAATTCGCCTGCTTGTTTTAGGCCTGACATGGAGAAGCGGCACAGTACGCGGTCTTTGGTTAAGACCTTGGGGGCGCTGCCCCCAATACCCCCGCAAGGGGAC
>WRHA01000081.1 GCA_009783395.1 Defluviitaleaceae bacterium | reverse complement strand
AATCCATATCTCACCGTAATTTCCGTACCAACCGGAAACAAAAATTCCGCGAGGTCTGTTAAACGTAGTCATTTCGCCATCCTGCGCAGTCACATGTGTGACAATGTCAACGACTTCCCATGTAGTATCTTCAAAAAATTCCAATACAATTATTCTGTGGTTTCCCGAATCGGCAATATAGAGCAAGTTACCGTGGACATGTAAATCCTGAGGCTCACGAAATTGACCGATATTTTCACCGTTAAAATACAAATGTTGCCCCAAGATATACGCCGTCACGCGGTAAGCGTCGGGCGACGGAATCGGAGCGTTCCAAAAATCATACGTATAAGTATAATTTGTCGGACCGGTTGCAACAGCAACAAACGGAAAAGCCGCAACGGTAAGAGTCGCAATTAAAATGAAACAAAAAAATTTTTTCACACCTATCACTCCTTAATGCCGGAACTGGCCATTGTTCTCAATATATTACTTTGCGCAAACACGAAAATAATTATTGGTACAATCATCATTACTAAGATGCCCGCCGCGTTTACACCTTGACGCGCAATGTTTGGGGCGTGAGGGCTACCGATTATTTGTTGAATCGCAAGCGGGAGTGTTTTTAGCTGCTCGGTGTGAATCAGAAGGTGCTGAGGATTGTTCCAAAGTGCCTGTATAGAGAAAACCATCGCGGTCAAAAGCGCGGGCTTAACAAGCGGCATTACGATACGTGCATAAATATACCACTCGCTTGCGCCGTCTATTTTTGCAGCCTCCACCAGCGAAACAGGGATTGTATCCATAAATTGCTTCAAAAGGAAGAATCCAAGCGGCATCCCGAATGCAGGAATAATTACAGCCAAAGGTCTGTCGATCCAATTTAGCTGAGCCAAAATTAAAAAGCTCGGGATTTGCAAAACAAACGGGTTAAACATAAGGGTTGTAATAATTAATCCGAAGAAAAATTTACTACCGGGGAATTCGTATTTGCTTACGGCAAACGCGCCCAGGGATGCAAAAAACAAATGCCCAATCGTGCCGGATGCCGTATAAAATACCGTGTTAAAAATGTAACGCGTGAATGTAACCCACGAACGCGACATTATAATGAACAAATCCTGTAAATTATTTAAAGTCGGATTGATTACAAAGAGATTCGGCGGAAAGATGAAAATCTCGTCAAGGGGTTTAAATGCATTGTTAATATTAAATACCAGAGGGAATGCGAAGAACGCGCCGAAAACAGCCAAAACTATCCATATGAAAATATCGCCGCCAAGCGAACGATTTGGCTTTCGAATCGCTCGTGACGCACCCTTTCTTTTTCTTACTTTTGCGAGTGCAAGCTGATTTTTTTGAGTTAATGCGTCCATGTGCGAATCTCCCCTTTATTGACCAATTTTACTGATGAATTTGCCGACCAAGATTTTTGTGTAAATCATTGCCAAGAACAAAATCGTCGCGATTGCAGAAGCGTAACCCATTTCAAAACGAATCGCACCATAGTCAACAAGATGATTAACAACCGTGTGTACGGCGTAATCTGTTGACGGGAATCCTGCAAGCTGCTGTGTAACCTCTCCAACCGCAAAGCTCGCCATGATAGCCATAACCGCACCGAACATAAGCATCCCCTGCATATTCGGCAATGTGATAAACCAAAGCTCCTGCCAGCGGTTTGTCACTCCGTCAACAAGCCCTGCTTCGTACAGCGATTCATCAATTGTCGCCAGACCGGCGATAAATGCCAAAAAGCCTGCGCCAAGACTCATCCAAAGGACAACAAGCAAAACAACAGGCATCATCCACGACGGGTCGGTAAGCCATGTCTCCGGCTCACGAATCAGGCCCCAGTTTAAAAGCCACGCGTTCAAATATCCCATCGAGTCGCCTGTGAAAACCAATGCCCACACCAAAAACGCCGCGCCCGCAATCGTTGGTGCATAAAAAATAAGTGTAACGAACGCTCGGATAAAGCGCGGCAACTCATTTATAAACCATGCGAACAAAAACGCTAAAATATATCCGACAGGTCCGGTTATAATAGCCAAAACAAGTGTGTTTTGCACGGCAATAAGGAAAATGTCGTCAGTAAGAAACAGATTCAAATAATTTTGTACGCCAATAAATCGTGGAGGCTCGAGAACGTTAAAATACGTAAAGCTCAGCCCAAAGGACATCAAAACCGGCGCGAGTGTAAACATCAAAAATACAATCAAAAACGGTGCGAGAAAAAGATACAGCCATTTGTGTTTTCTCATCTCTTTCCACGTATGTGCGGCCATTATTCGCCTTTTTAACACGTAACGCTGAAAAGGGGTCGTTCCTGTTGCTAATTTGGTATCCATAAAAATCCGCTCCAATCTACTTGTTTTGCAAATTCATTCACGCGCCTTAGCACGCACAAGTGCTACTCCAAGCCGAACTCGCGGCGTTTGTTTGAAAGCTCACGATTGATTACGATTTGTACATCAAGAAGTGTTTCGCGTGTGTCGAGATTATCGTTTACAACTCGGCGAATTACGTTTACGAGCTGGCGGAAAACATAATATCCACCGGGAATTTCGGGTGTACCAAGAATCCAGTCGCGTTGCTCGTTTAAAACCGCAAGCTGTGCAGAACTCCACGGCAAACTTTGAAACGCTTCGAGGTTTGCCGTCGGATAACGTGCCGCTTCACCCATGATTGACTCCATTTCTCGTCCAAAACGAAGCTGTACTTCCGCAGACGTCCACCATGTTAAAAACTCCCACGCTTCGTCGTGATGCTCACTTTGCTGTATCATAATCGCAGACGTTCCAAAATCGGGAACAGTGTGGTGTACGCGATAATAACCGCCACGATGCGGCGCGTAAACCGGCTCCATATGGTCATATCCCGGCATCGGTGCGAAACTCCACTGCCCGGAAATTTCCGGCGCGAACACGCTAAACAGATTAAACATCGTGTACGGCCCGAAGACAATCGGCATTTCTCCGCTGCGGAAGCGTGTTGCGGGGTCGAAATGCTCCGGCGAGCCAAAGTGTGTGAAGAAACGTGTAAA
>WRHA01000080.1 GCA_009783395.1 Defluviitaleaceae bacterium | reverse complement strand
CGTTTTATTCATGGCGCGAACATGAAATCGCGGAGGAAAATATGGAGAAGCTCGCCATTGTTCCCCTGCGAAAAAAATCATTCCGCGAGCTTTCCGGCGGGCAACAACAGCGAGTTTTATTGGCGCGGGCGTTGTGCGCTACGGAAAAATTACTTCTCTTGGATGAGCCTGTAAGCGGTCTCGACCCGATTGTCACCGCCGAACTTTATCAAACCATCGACGCACTGCGTCGCGAAACGGGCGTTGCAATTATTATGATTTCACACGATATACGTTCCGGGGTGGAGTATGCTTCCCACATACTCCACCTTCAGAATCGCCAAATATTTTTCGGCACATCCGACGAATATAAAAATTCCGACGCGGGACGTTATTTCTTGCAGAAGGGTGATTTTCGATGAACGAGTTTATCGCCGAAACGATTGATATTTTTTCGATGGACTTTATGATTCGCGCCGTTATCGTTGGGCTTTTTGTGTCCGTTTGCGCCGCGCTTTTGGGCGTAAGCCTGGTGCTGAAACGTTATGCGATGATTGGAACGGGGCTTTCGCATATCGGCTTTGCCGCGATGATTATCGCCGGTGTAATCGACTTTGCGCCGATTGCATTTTCGATGGTCGTTGTTGTCGCGGCGGCGTTTTTGCTTTTGCGGCTGAACGAAAACAGCAAAATAAAAGGCGACAGCGCGGTCGCGCTAATTTCAACGGGCGGTCTTGCAACAGGCGTTATCGTAATGGGCTTAACAACGGGCATAACCCTGCAAATTTGCGACATCCTCTTTGGAAACATCGGAATTCTTACAATTACGCAAACCGATATGTATGTAAGTGTCGGGCTGTCCGCCGTCGTAATTATACTGTTCGTGCTTTTTTACAAACAGCTTTTTGCCGTAACCTTTGACGAAACATTCGCAAAAGCCACAGGCACAAATGTCGAGCTTTACAAGAGCCTGCTTGCAATTTTAACCGCCGTAACCGTCGTTCTCGGGATGCGCATGATGGGCGCGCTTCTTATAACAAGCCTCACGCTGTTTCCGGCCTTGTCTGCGATGCGAATTTGTAAGCGGTTTCTGTCGGTAGTAATTGCGTCGGCGATTATCGGCGTAGTGTGTTTCGGCATCGGAATAATTTTTTCGGTTGCATTTAATTTGCCGCCGGGCGCAAGCATCGTCGGGGTTAATCTGATTTTGTTCACCATTTTGAGCAGTGCGACATGGATAAAAAGGAAGGTGTTGGCATGAGTAAAGAATTAAGGCGGAAAAGGGCTAAGGAAAAGGAGCAAATGACGAAACTCGTACTTACGGTCGTCGTTGCATTAATTTTTGGTGTAATCGTGGGCTTTGTTATGGTGGGAGTACTTGGCGGTGTCGACGAAGACGGTCGCATCTTTGTAAACGATGGCGCATCGATAATGCTTCGCGATGACGGCACATTTCTCGCGCTTCTGCCCCACAACCTCCGCTTTAGCGGCACATTTACAGAAACAGAGGCCGACGGCGGCACCATCGTTTCATTCACCTACACCCACGCCACAAACCTCCGAACCGACAACGGCAGAATCCTGGGCGACGGCATCACCATGGTAGCCCCCGATGTGTGGGACTCCCCTTGCGCACACTCCCACGGGCTGATTTATATCTTGCAATGATTTCATCCGAATTAAATTTTATTTTCGTTTCAAAAATCAAAAAAAACCACTTCAAATAAAAAACCCCAAAACAGAACGATTGTCGGAAATTCCGATGTTCGAGTTTTGGGGTTATTCGTGTTGCTATTTTTTTAGCTGTGATTGGAGTTCGGCAAGTTGAGTGCGGAGTTCAGCATTTTCAGCATCTTTGTTGGCAAGTGCCGTGTCCTTTTCCGCAACCACGCCTTGCCAGTGTTCATCTCGTTGTTGTCGTTCCTGTTTCCGCGCATTACTCAAAGCATTAGATTCATCGCGCCGGGTCTTTGCCCTTAACCATTCCAAATTCCTAAATTCTTCCGTGGCAGTAACGCCACGGTATGCTTGGATTGCTTCGCCCATTACTGCACCTCCGTTTCGGGACAATTCCTCTAATTCTTCTTCGGTTTCGGCGTTGAATAACGCAAGCCACAAGTCTTTTTCGCTGCCCGGGTTGATTGTTTCAACCTCCGGCATTTTCGGGAGTTCAAAGAAATGCAGACCACATTTGTCCGTTAGCGGCGTGTGTCGCTTGACTTCCAAAACTTGAAATTCCGAATGTACTTCCTCACAATCCCATAACTCAAAATCAATTATGCTGATAATTATTGTACGCGGAAGTTCGGCATAATTTTCGCCCGCGGGGAGTGATGCCGAATACACCCTTGCGAAATGGAATAGTGCGCGTTCGGGAAAATTGCCTTCGTCCTCAACTTGGATTTCAAGATTTACCCGCTTGTCGTCCACGACCATATTTATGTCTAATCTGCAAAATTTCTTTCCGATTTCCTCCGGCGGTATTTCGGTATTGGTGATGTAAAACTGACTTATACTCTCGAAGGGGATTTCAAGTAATACCGCGATTAGCCGTTTCAGTAGATGTTGATGCTCCCGAAAAAGCATTTTGAAAAGCACATCGCTCTTAAATGTGTATTCCAATTTCGTGCCTTTTGTTTTTCGGTCGGCGGATTTTTTTGACGGCATTTAATATCCTCCCCTTGCAAGGGAATTGTAAACCATTGCGGTTTTGTTTTCAAGAATGTTGACATCCCAACAACATTCAAGGTATTTTCCTCGAAGCATGAGGTTAATATATTCTGCCGAAGGCGACGGTCTGAAGCAGCGCAAAAACAGGCATTTTTTGATACCTGTGCTTGAAGTTACCCGATTAAATGGCAAATATAGGAGAGGGGTCAAATTCTACGCATCACTTGACAACGAAACAAATTTCGACTACACTGTGCGAAAGCTTGGAGGGAACATTTTTACAGCCCCCTTTTCAATCGGCTCTTTCGTGCCAAACGTTAGCTACGTCCCTGCTCGACTACCCGTCTTTGTTAATTACGCGCTG
>WRHA01000079.1 GCA_009783395.1 Defluviitaleaceae bacterium | reverse complement strand
CACGAGGTGCGCGTGGACGGCGAGGTCGTTGATGTACGCGCATTTAATATCGGCGGACGAAATTATTTTATGCTTCGCGATGTGGCATTTATTTTGCGCGACACGGAAGCGCGTTTCGACATCGAATGGGACGCCAACCGCCGTGCAATTTTGATTGAAACGGGCGACAGTTATGGCGGCACACCTGCGGATATTGACACATCGGCAACGACGGCTTCGCCGAGCCGCTCGGAAGTGCTAATAAACGGTTTGCCCCGAAATTTTAACGCGTATAACATTCGCGGGCATAATTTTTTTCAGCTTCGCGAACTCGGCGACGCAATTGGGTTTGGCGTGGATTTTGACGCCGCAACGGGCGCAGTTTTAGTCGATACGAGTAATTCAAACTAAAAAGGAGATGTGAAAAGTGTGAAAAAACGGATTTTTGCAATTTTGATGGCGGTGTTTTTGGTTGCCGCGCTTGCGGTGGCGGCTTTTGCGGCGCAGGCTGCGCCCTCGGCTCATGAGGTGCGCGTGGACGGCGAGGCGGTTGATGTGCGCGGGTTTAACATCGGCGGGCGAAATTATTTTATGCTGCGTGATGTGGCGGTTGTTTTGCGCGACACTCCCGTGCGTTTCGACATTAAATGGGATGCAAATCGCCAAGCGATTTTGATTGAATCAGGCGTTGGGTATGGCGGTGCGCTTGCTGATATTGATACTTCCGAGGCAATCGCGACGGCGAGCCGCGCAGAGGTTTATGTAAACGATGTGCTTATTGATTTCAGCGCGTATAACATTCGCGGGCATAATTTTTTTCAGCTTCTCGAACTTGGTGACGCGCTTGGATTTGGCGTGGATTTTGATGCCGACACGGTTTTGATTCGAACGGATGTGAATTATGCCCCGGCGCAGATAACGCCGCCGGAGCCGACACCCGCGCCGACGCCGGAACCTACGCCGGAGCCGGAGGAAGAACCCGAGGAAGAACCGGAAGAAGATCCTGAGGAAGAACCCGAAGAAGAACCCGAGCCCGAGGCAACTCCCTCTCCGACACCGCGCCCTGCTGCCTCCGCGACCGGCAATATCTCTGCGGCGGATTTTGTAATGTCGATGGGACCGGGATGGAATTTGGGCAATCAATTTGATGCATATTATTTTGGCGGGCTTGGTTTTCCGTGGATTGCAGGCGGATTGTATTCGGCGGCTTCCGTTGCACAGCTTGAAACGGCCTGGGTAGGCGGGCAAGGCGCGGTTGTTACGCGGGATTTCCTTCGCACCGTTAACGACGCCGGGTTTGAATCTATTCGCATTCCTGTAACATGGAACAAGGTTGCGCCGGGGCCGACTTATCAAATTCGCGAGGACTGGATGCGCCGTGTGCGCGAAGTTGTGCAGTGGGCGTATGATTTGGACATGCATATTATTTTAAACACGCACCACGAAGAGACTTTTTTGTTGCACGATAGTATTCACGGCATTTGTCTTACGAATGACGGAGTAGATCACAGTATTTTCATTTTATCGACGTGGTGGGATCAAATTGCCCGCGAGTTTGAATCTTTTGGCCAAAGGCTTATTTTTGCAGGGCTTAATGAGCCGCGTGCATATGAACGTCAATGGGTTGGCGGCACGGCGGAAACCCGTGGGAATCTAAATCGGCTGAACCAAGCCTTTGTTGACACGGTTCGCGCAACCGGCGGAAATAACGCTTCGCGCTTCCTTGTTGTTCCGACTCATGCGGCGTCGGCAACAGATACGGCGTTTAACGGCTTTACGATACCCAATGATTCCGCAACAGACAGGATTATTTTGGATGTTCACACGTATTCGCCGTTTACTTGGGCGCATGACGGACGCGGGACATATGAAGGACCCTCCGGCATTCGCACCGATCTTGAGCGCGCCGCACGTCATGCAAATCGCTTGGGCGTTCCCGTTCTTTTGGGCGAATGGGGCTCGGTTAACAACGGGCAGGCCGGAAATCTCGAACAGCGCGCACAGCACGCATACGACTATGTAAGCATTGCACGCGAGCTTGGTATGGCAACGTTTTGGTGGGACAACAATTCGACCGACGCAGAAAGTCACGGCTTTGGGCTTTTCAACAGGAGCAACAACGCAGTCATTTACCCCACAATCATTGATGCAATTCTTAGAGCCTACAATTAAGGGCGATTTCTGAAAGGTGATGAAAATGAAAAAAATTTTTGCGATGTTTTTCTTAATTTTCGCGCTTGCGGCGTGCGGTGATCCTCCGGAGGAAATCTTGGGGTATGATCCGGAAGTACCGAGAGTGGGGGTCGATGCGGAAACGCCGGAAGGCGAAGCGATCACGGATTCGGAAATCGCATCGGAAACCACATCGGAAGCTTCATTGGACGCCCCGTCCGAGAGCGTTGCCTCGCGTGAGCGTTCCGCAATGAGCGATATTTCTTCGGCGGATTTTGTGATGTCGATCGGCCCGGGCTGGAACTTGGGCAACCAGTTTGACGCGCATTATTACGGCGGCCTCGGTTTCCACTGGCTCGGCGGCGGCACCTATGCCGGAACAAGTGTTACGGAGCTTGAAACGGCTTGGGTCGGCGGAGCGGCAAACGTTGTCACACGCGAGTTTATCGAAACGGTTAGGGATGTCGGATTTAGGGCAATTCGCATTCCCGTTACATGGAACAAGGTCGCGCCCGGCCCGGATTATCAAATTCGCGAGGACTGGATGGCGCGGGTTTTTGAGGTTGTCGAGTGGGCGTATGATACAGACCTGCACATTGTTTTAAACACGCACCACGAAAACAGCTTTAGGTTGCATGATGAAATTCACGGTATTGGGCTTACCGACGACGAAGTTGAGCACAGCATTTTTATTTTATCAACTTGGTGGGAACAAATTGCGCGTGAGTTTGAGCCGTTTGGCGAGCGTTTAATTTTTGCGGGGCTTAATGAGCCGCGTGGTGCGCAGGGCGAATGGAGCGGCGGCACGCCCGAAACCCGTGCGAACCTAAACAGGCTTAACCAAGCATTTGTTGACACCG
>WRHA01000078.1 GCA_009783395.1 Defluviitaleaceae bacterium | reverse complement strand
CGATAATTACGGCGTCTGCCGCGCCGCTTGCAAAAAAATCTGCCGTTGTTTCGAATGTTGCGATTCCGGGAGCTTTTTCTCGCGCCCATTCCAGCGCGGCAGGGTTTATGTCGCAAACCGCCGTCCATTCCGCGCCCGGCACTTTTCCGTCCAAAATGCTTTGTGCGTGACCTTTTCCCATAATTCCGCATCCGATTAATCCCAGTTTTACCATGTTTTCACCATTCGCTGAGCAATCAAATTGTCATTACAAATTGGTCGCCCGCGTTCCCTTCGTTTATTTTCATCACTTGATCTCATTACCTAATTTGTTACGAAGATTAACCAAACTTACGCCCAGGCACTCAAACGGATCCTTGCCGTAGCAATCGTCTTGCTCGATCATTGCATATGTGATTCCGACATCCTTTGCGGCATTAATAATGCGCGGCCAGTTTAGATTGCCCTCCATGACTTCGCACATGCGGCTTTCTCCGTTTACAACTGCGAAATCCTTTACGTGCAAAACTTCCGCACGCGCCCCTAGGTATTTTATCCAATCAGCGGGGTCTGCGCCGCCGGCCTGAACCCAATATGTGTCGAGGGTGAAGTTTATTTCGCGCAAATTTTCGCGAATGAGATCCATCGCGGTTTTGCCGTCGTATTTTTCAAACTCGATGTGATGGTTGTGGTACATAAGTTGCAAGCCTTCTTCTTTAAGCTCGCGAGCCGCCGCGGTAAAATCGAGGCAGAATTGCAAATAACCCGCTTTGCTGCGCTCGTATTTGTTCGGAATCATCCCGATGCCGACGTATTTTGCGTCCATAAGCTTGTGGTCGCGGATGACTTCCTTTGTGCTGTTTAAAATGCGCTGTGGGTCGGTGTGCGTGATAATAATTTTTAACCCGTACTCCTTGCATGTTTCAGAAATTTCCTCGGCAGAGACTGTTGGGCTTTGGCCCGAAACTTGAACACATTCAAATCCCAGTTTGGAAATTTTTTTAATGCTCGTCGCGAACGCCTTGTTTGTTTGCATAAAGTCGCGAATTGTGTAAAGTTGAGCTCCGTAAATCATGATTTTCCCCTCCATTCTGTATAATTTTACCTGAAAAATATGTGAATTGCAAAATCGGTGCGGGTAGTGACACTACCCGCACCAATTATTTTTTGCGCAAAAAATTGACGTGTGTTAGAATTTGCGGTGGAGGTGGGCGATGTGCTGGCGTTGGAGTTAGACAAGGCGTGCGTAAAGGGCTTTATGGCAAAATTGTTGCGCGAGGATTTGTTTGATGAATTTGAATTGCGGTCGGTTGAAATTTTCGCGGCGGTTAAGGTTACTGTTGATGGCGCGAACGAAACCGACTGTTCTGCCTGGAGCGCGGTGCGTCCGCTGGCGTGTGAAATCGTAAAAATGTGCGCAAAGCCGCGCCGCATGAAGGTCATTTTTTCGCGCAAGAACGCGAGTGTAATACATATAAACGCCGCCGCTGTTTTTCTAAACATCTTTTACGAAAACGACGGCGTTACCTTTACGACCGCCACTTCGCAAAAGGAATTTGCGGTGGAAAAGTCGCTTGATTCCGCGTGGGATTCATGGGTACGTGAGTTTTTTTCAAAAGCGGGCATTGAAGTTAAGGACAGATCAATATAGGAGCTGACAAAATGAAAAAGATTAGCATTTTCGACTCAACTTTACGCGACGGTGCGCAGGCAGAGGGGATTTCCTTTTCCGTTACAGACAAAATTAAGGTCGCTCGTGCGCTTGATGCAATGGGCGTGGATTATATCGAAGCGGGCAATCCCGGCTCAAACCCCAAAGATTTGGAATTTTTTCGGCATTTTTACAGCGAAGAGTCAAATGCGCTAAAACACGCGAAACTGGTTGCATTCGGAAGCACGCGCCGCAAGGGTATTTTTGCCAAAGATGACGCCAATGTGAACGCGCTTTTGGATTCCGGCGCGGGCGCGGTGTGTATATTTGGCAAAAGCTGGGACTTTCATGTGACGGACATTCTAAATGCGACGCTTGATGAAAATCTGGAAATGATTCGCGATACAATTTCATTTTTGAAGAGTCGGGTAAATGAAGTGATGTTCGACGCAGAGCATTTTTTTGACGGATACAAAAAAAATCCGCAGTACGCGCTTGCGTCGCTTAAAGCAGCGCAGGAAGGCGGCGCGGACGTGCTTGTGCTTTGTGATACGAATGGCGGTTGCTTTCCGGACGAAATTTCCGACATTGTAAAGGAAGTTGTAGCGAAATTTGATTTGCCGATCGGCATCCATACGCATAATGACTGCGAAATGGCGGTTGCAAATTCGATTGTTGCGGTTGAGGCGGGTGCGACACAGGTGCAGGGGACTTTTACAGGTTTTGGAGAGCGTTGCGGAAACGCAAATCTTTCTGCGATTATTCCGAATTTGCAACTGAAAAAGGGATACGCGTGCATCCCGAGCGAGGCGATGGAAAATCTGACGCAAACAGCACGTTTTATTTCCGAGGTCGCAAACATGTCGCTTAATAAGCGTGCCGCCTATGTTGGCCAAACGGCGTTTGCGCACAAGGGCGGAATGCACGTTGACGCGGTTGCGAAAAATCCCGAATCTTTCGAGCATATTAACCCCGAGATCGTCGGAAACGCTCGCCGCGCACTTATGAGCGAGGTTTCCGGCCGAAGTACGCTTCTTAAAAAGATTCAGGAAGTTCGCCCCGATATTTCTCGCAATTCCGAGGAAATGGGCAAAATTATCGAAAAGCTCAAGGATCAGGAATATAAGGGCTATCAATTTGAGGGCGCGGAAAGCTCGTTCGCGCTTAAAATTCGCCGCGTCTTGGATGATTACATCCCTCTGTTTGAGCTGATCAAATTTAACATTATCAGCGAGGACATGGCTTCTACGTCGAAGAATTCGAATTCGACCGCTGTGGTAAAAATTTGTGTGGATGACACGACCGTGCTTCCCGCCGGCGAAAAATCCGTCGAGGTTATCACAGCCGAGGAGGGCAACGGTCCCATA
>WRHA01000077.1 GCA_009783395.1 Defluviitaleaceae bacterium | reverse complement strand
TTTCTACAACGCAACAATAACGGCCGTCCCCACAGATGCCGCACGCTTTACGGCACAAGCAGAAATCATGGAGCGCGTAGGCGAATTGACCCTTCCCGCAGGGGTTCAAATCGGTCAGGCCGTCTTTGATGAAATGATGGTTGAGGAGCTTACGTCGCTGGGCATGGCGATTATTACGGCGATACTGCTTGTATTCATGGTTATGGCCATCCAATTTGAATCCATACGCCACTCGCTTATGGTAATGACATGTGTTCCCCTTGCCTTAATCGGTTCGTTTTTGTTAATGTTTTTAACGGGCACAACAATCAGCATGATTTCCATGCTGGGCTTCTTGATACTAATCGGGCTCGTTGTAAACAACGGAATACTTTTTGTCGACACCGCAAACAAATATCGTAAGGATATGGACTTGCACGAAGCGTTAATCCACGCGGGACGCACAAGGCTTCGCCCGATTTTGATGATTACGCTTACGACAATTTTGGCGATGTTGCCCTTGGCATTGGGCATCGGGGATAATTTGGGGCTTATGCAAGGTCTTGGCATTACGGTTATTGGCGGGCTTTCGGCCTCGACGCTGCTTGCCCTGATTCTTCTGCCGACATTCTATCTGCTAATCGACGGCAACCCCGAAAAACGAGCCGAGCGCAAGAGAATTCGTGCCGAAAGACGTGCAAAAAAAATTGGTCTAACCGAAACGGAGGAGGAGTAATTGATGAAAAAATTTTTTATAACGGTGATGATGGCAGCACTTTTAATTTTACCCGCGGTGCATGTTTTTGCGGAGGAGTATGAGGAAACGGTTGTGCTTACCTACGAGGACGCTGTTGAAATGATTTTGGAGGATATGTTGGTTTTGCGGGATTTGGATGTCGCAATCCGCGATATGTCTGTACAGCGTCGATTCTTGGCCGATGAAGTTGAGCGGCTTGAGCGTTACGGCGAAAATTTTGAAATTCGCATCATGCGTGAAATTTTAGTTGATTTGGACGACGCCATTGCCGCAGTAAGAATCGGGCAGGTTGTCGCCACGCAGTTTACAAACGATTCGCTTCGCGATATGCAACTGGCTCTTGCGGGCTTGACACAGGAAGGCACGCAGGAACAAATGACAGCTTTGCAGGCAGCTATGGCGGGTCTTGTTTTAATGTCTGCGCCGGATATGAGTATGCAAATTTCGTCGCTCGAGAATCAACGTTACGACCTCTCCAGGGACTTGGAGCGTTTGGAAGAGCGCGAAAGTATCGACGAGCTTAAACGAAGCGCGAGGCAAAATATAAACGAGTTTGACCGTACTTCAGATATTCTCAGGCTAAACCGCGAGCAAGCGGCGATTGGCATGGAGTTCGCGCTTAGAAACATGATTGTTGGGATGGCGGAAATTGATCGGGGCGAGGCTCTTTTGGAGGTTGGCATCGACTTGATGGAGCAGGGCGTTGACAGGATGACGATTATGCACGAGGTCGGACTTGTCAGCGAAAACGCGCTTGCCACGGCAACCCATAATTTGGCGCAAACTCGCACACAGCTTGATGAGCTTAGGCGCGGGCGGCAAACATTGATGCAAAATATGAATTATTTGCTGGGGCAACCATTGTTTCAGGACACGGTGATCGAGTTTGAGCGCGTTTTGCCCGAGTTTCCCGAAGACCTTGAAGAGCATATAGAGGAAATGCTTGACGAGACACATGCGGTTCGTATGTCGCAATTTGACATTGACAGGGCGAGGGAAGCACGCTGGGTTTACACCGGGCATAATCGCGAAATTCGCGTCAGTGACGGCGAAAGGCGGCGTGCCTTTGATACAACACGGGTGAGAAGCGATAATCTTTGGCGCACGTATTTGACGGAGGCCGAGCAGGAAATTATGGCAATTCGAAACAGGGTCGCCTTGCAGGAAGCTGTCGAGCGTGCCGAGTCGAGCCATGATCAAACCGTTCGCACAACGCAAGCGGCAATCCTTCGCGGTTACACAGAATTTGAGGGATTGATTGCGCGATACGAGGCACTTTATGCGGATGCGGATCACGCCGCCGCGGAGATTGAGTCCGCTGTTACGGGGTATGAGCTTGGGCAAACGACGAGCTTTGATATTGAACAGGCCCGGATGGAGCTTTTGCGTATCGAGCTTGAAAAGGAAAGCGTTCGAAATCAGAAATGGATTTTGATGTTTAGGCTGGAAAATCCGTCGTTGTTATAACGAGACGCCTACACGAAGGGAGCTCGTGGTTTGGAGCTTAAAATTATTGACGATAATCGGTACGGACAGAATGTTTATGTATGTTTTGACGGTGAAGATGCCGTTGTTATTGACCCGGGTGATAATTTTTCCGCAATAAAAAATTTTATTGCGGAAAAAAATTTGCGTTTGAAGGCAATTTTGCTTACGCACGGGCATTATGATCATACGATTTGCGTAAATGAGTTGCGGGACTTTACAGCCGCACCTGTTTATGCACACGCCGACGAGGCAAAACTCTTACAAAGCGCGACTTGGAATCGTTCCGAGCATCGCGCTCTTGATGTTTCTGTTGTGGCGGATAAGTTTTTTGGGGACGGAGATGTCTTTATTATTTCCAAAAATGCGCGGCTTAAAATAATCCATACTCCCGGGCATACCGCCGGCGGTGTGTGCTATTATGACGAAGAGGGCGGCGTTATTTTTACGGGCGATACGCTTTTTCGCGAAACTATCGGGCGCACCGATATGCCCACCGGCGACCATGCGACGCTTTTAAAAAGCGTGCGAGAAAAATTATTTTCGCTTCCGAGCGATGTAATTGTTTATCCCGGGCACGAGGAAAGCACGACGATTGGGCACGAGAAACAAAATAATATGAGAGCATAGAAGGAGAGATTCACGAATGAAAAAGGTAATTTTTGCGGTGCTTGCCGCCGCCGCGGTTTTCGTTTTTATGGCTTGCAACAGCGGAAACCCGACGACGCTTGAGGAAATGATTGCGGCGGGTACTGTTGTTGCCAGGGTGGATG
>WRHA01000076.1 GCA_009783395.1 Defluviitaleaceae bacterium | reverse complement strand
GGTGCATGGGTTTATTGAGTTTGCGGGTGCGCCGGCGAATATGCGCGACCATTACGACCCGCGGCTTGTGTTGTTAAACAGCATGGCGACCGGCGCGGCACCGCGTTATATGTTTACACAAATGCCGACGCGGTTTACGCAACATACCCCGCACGAGCGGCTTTATTCAACGCATTATCGAAACTGGATGCAGGCGGCAATCGACCATTACAACACGTTTAACGAGGTTTTCGCGCCGCTTCGTGCGGAACGTATCGTGAATTTCGAGGTTCTTGCCGGAAGTTATTTATATGTAGGCGGGCGGCAGGTTACTGTTACGGAATTTTCGAACGGTACACGCATTTATGTAAATAACACGACGGCGGACTTTGATGCGGGTGGATTTATTATTCCGGCAGAGGACTTTGTTGTGCGTGATATGGGAGGGGCGAGATAATGGAAGCTAAAACATTAGGACAACGCCGAAAGGGGCTTTCGCTTCGCGGGCGCGAAGTGTTTTCGGGCTTCATGTTTATTTCTCCGTGGATTATCGGAATTTTGCTGTTCTTTTTTCTAAACTTGGGGCAGTCGATTCTTTTCAGCTTTAACGACATTATAATTGACCCGGATGTGGGCGGATTTAATCTGCGAGGGGCGGGGCTTTCGCACTATTATCACATTTTATTTGTGGATGGTTCGTTTAACCGCGAGCTTGCCGACTCCATTGTTGAGATGGTTGCAAGCGTTCCGCTGATTATTTTTTTCAGCTTGTTTATGGCGATACTTCTTAATCGAGCTTTTTTCGGGCGCGGGCTTGTTCGGGCGATTTTCTTTTTGCCCGTTATTATGGCTACGTCGGCGATTGAGGGTAGTTTGGAGCTTATTATGTCGCTTATGATGGGCGGCGTATCGTCTGTTCCTCCGGAAGTTATGCAAGCCGAGTCGGGTTTTGATGCAACTTCGATTGTATTTATGCTTAGCGAATTTGGAATTCCCATGGCGATTGTTGAATATATAGTCGATGCAATTGCGATGCTTCACGATGTAATTCGCGCAAGCGGTGTGCAAATTTTGATTTTCCTTGCCGCGCTTCAGGCGATTCCGCCGTCGATGTATGAAGTTGCGCAAATTGAGGGCGCGACGGGATATGAGTCGTTTTGGAAAATTACAATTCCCATGGTTAGTCCGCTGATTTTAACAAACATGGTTTACACCATCGTTGATACATTTGCGCGAAGCGAGGTCATTGAATCTACGCGAAACATGATGTTTACGACGGTAACTTTGGCGGATGGCACGTCGGCTATGGCTTTTGGGCAAAGCTCTGCGATGGCACTTGTCAGTTCGATTGCCGCATGTGTTGTTTTGCTGGTTGTTGGTTGGATCATGTCGAAATTCGTGTTTTATTACAACTAAGGAGGCGCGGAGATGACAGCTTTAAGGGCATGGGTGAACTCGCCGTCTTTTGATAACACCGTACAAAAATGGACGGGAAAAGGTAAGGATTTAATAATCGGCATTTGCATGGCGATTATTATTATCGGCGTGTGTTATATCATTTTAAGTCCGGTTATCGGCATCGTTTCGACGGCGTTTATGAGCGTGGAAGACATGATGAACCCGCTTATTTTTCTTATTCCGCAAAACTTAACATTGAGCAACCTCGACTACGCGGTTACGCATATGCAATATTTTCAGGGTCGCGGCTTGAACGATTTTATTATCCCGATTATTAATTTTAATGTAACTCAGACATTTTTTTCGGCGGTTGAGGGTACGTTTATTTATGACGCGGCAAACTTTGCATCGAGGCTTTTATCGGGCGCGCTTTTGCAAACACTTTTGTTCTCGATTTTCTTCTCATTCTTGAATGTTGTTGTTTGCTCAATGGTTGGATATGGGTTTGCGCGATTTAAGTTCCCCGGCTCGAACGCGCTTTTTGCGATTGTTATCGTTACGATTGTTGTTCCCGTTCACAGCTACATGGTGCCGATGTTCCTGAATTTCAGATATTTTTTGGGGATGGATTGGAATTTGCTTAACACATGGTGGGCGATGGGGCTTCTTACCGCAACGGGCGTCGGGCTTCGCAGTGGGCTGTATATTTATATTTTCCGCCAATTTTTCCGCGGATTGCCTAAGGAAATTGAGGAAGCCGCTTTTATCGACGGCGCGGGTCCGCTTTACACATACACGAAGGTTATGATGCCAAACGCGGTTCCTGCGATTGTTACGGTGCTGTTGTTTTCATTCGTTTGGCATTACAATGATACGTTTTACACATCGCTGCTGTTGAACGAATCGAATTTTCTTTCTGTTCGCTTGATGGCACTCGGCCCCACATTCCAAACAATTGAAGAAGTTTGGGATTTGGGACTACAGCAAATGGTTGTGTTTGGCGGTGTGCTTCTTGTTATTGCTCCAATCTTGATAATCTACCTGTTCCTGCAGCGTTACTTCGTTGAAGGCTTGGAACGCAGTGGGATAGTGGGTTAAGCGGCAAAGCCGCGTTTCGCTGTGCGAAGGCGAAAAATAAAATTAATAAGGAGGCAGAAGAAATGAAAAAATTTGTAGGACTTACCATGCTTCTTGCATTCATGCTTGCGTTCCTTTCGGGATGTGCTTGCGAAGAAGACGATGTGATTGACGAATTGCCCAACAATGTGCCGAACGAGGTTGTCGGCGGTGTTACCGAAGATCCGGATGATCCGCCTGAAGATGTTGTTCTTGGTGGCAGGCTTCACGAACCCCGCGATTTTGGCGGACGCACGCTTTTGGTTGGCGCATGGTGGGATGAAGCAATTGTTTCGCTTGCGTGGGGCGAAGAACCCGACCGCGCAACCGCCGCAAACTACTACGTTGCGCGCAGAATTTGGGACAACGCACGCCGCGTTGAAGAAGTGTTCAACGTAAATTTTGACATACGGATCGTAAGTTATGACGATTTCCTGCCGACGCTTACCGCGTCCGTTATGGCGGGCGAGCCTTTTGCAGATATTGTTATGCTTTCG
>WRHA01000075.1 GCA_009783395.1 Defluviitaleaceae bacterium | reverse complement strand
AATCGCCGATACGCCGCTTAAAATTCGTGCGTTCACCACCCGCGCCGACACGCTTTACGGCGCGACTTTCATGGTTCTCGCGCCGGAACACGAGCTTGTTTCGGAACTTTCGGAAATTACAACGGACGCGCAACGCGACGCAGTTGATGCATATGTAAAACAAGCGACTTCACGCTCAAACGTCGACCGTATGCAGGACAAGGAAAAAACCGGCGTTTTCACCGGCGCGTATGCCACAAATCCTATCAACGGAGAAAAAATGCCTGTTTGGATCGCCGATTACGTACTAATTGATTACGGAACCGGCGCGATAATGTGCGTTCCCGGTCACGACGAACGCGATTTTGAATTTGCTGAAAAATTTTCGCTTCCTATAATAGAGGTCATTTCTCCAACCGGAGTCGCGTCCGCACAGCCCCTTGCCGCACCATATATCGGCGACGGCACGCTTGTAAATTCGGGCGAACACGACGGGCTAAACGTCACAGACGGCGCACGCGCAATTACAAAATCCCTCGAAGCGCGAGGCATCGCCAAGGAAACCGTCAACTATAAACTGCGCGACTGGGTTTTTTCGCGCCAGCGTTATTGGGGCGAGCCGATTCCGATAATTCACTGCGACGCGTGCGGGCCGGTTGTTGTTCCCGACGAGGATTTGCCCGTAATGTTGCCGGAAATCGAATCGTACCAACCCACCGACACAGGCGAATCGCCCCTCGCACTCGTTCATGAATGGGTCAACACGACCTGCCCGAAATGCCAAAAACCTGCAAAACGCGAAACCAACACGATGCCGCAATGGGCGGGCTCGTCGTGGTATTTTTTGCGCTACGCCGACGTGAATTGCGCCGACGCACTCGCAAGCCCCGCCGCTATCAAGGAATGGTTGCCCGTGGATTTCTACATCGGCGGCATAGAACACGCCGTGCTTCATCTGTTGTACGCCCGTTTTTACACAAAATTTTTGTACGATATTGGCGCGGTAGATTTTCAGGAGCCGTTTACGGTTTTGTTCAACATCGGCATGATAAACCGCAATGGCAAAAAAATGGCAAAGTCTGCCGACAACGGTGTTTCGCCCGACGAATTGCTGCCAAAATACGGCTGTGATGCACTGCGGATATACGAGCTTTTTATCGGCCCGCCTGAGCTTGACGCCGAGTGGGACGACAGCGGAATAGAGGGTGTTTATCGTTTTCTGAACAAAGTTTGGCGGCTTGCGTGTGAGGAAATTGTTTCCGAAACGCCCGAGTTCGAACGCCTGCGCCATCGCCTGACCCACGATATTACAACACGCCTGGAAAATCTCTCGCTTAACACGGTAATAAGCGGCTTTATGGAACACACAAACAGTATGCAAGCTTTGACCAAAACAGCAGGCGGCATCGATAAAAAAACCCTCGAAACCCTCGCCATTCTCCTTTCCCCGTTTGCGCCGCATATGGCAGAAGAAATTTGGCAAAAACTCGGCAACACAAAAACCGTTTTCGCACAAACGTGGCCGACTTACGACCCCGAAAAGCTCGTTGCCGACACAATTGAAATTGCTATGCAAGTTAACGGCAAAGTGCGCGGAAACATTCAAATCCCACGCGATGCCGACAAAGACGCAGTTCTCGCGCTTGCAAAAAATGCACTTGCGCAAAGGCTTGCCGACGTAAGCATCGTAAAAGAAATTTATGTGCCGGGAAAAATTGTGAATTTTGTTGTGAAGTAAAATTTCTGTAGGTCGACTGTAATACTTCTGCAATAAAATCGGTATATTACATTAGAACCCGGGAGGCAATTATGCCGGAGCAAAATACTTTCGAGTTTGTGTATGAAAAATACAAACGTCTGATGTGGCGCAAGGCGTTTGATATATTGAAGGATTACGCACTTGCAGAGGATGCGGTAAGCGAGGCATTTATCCGGGTTTATCGCAATTTTCATCGCATAGAAGACCCCTCCTCGCCGCAAACCGCCGCATTTTTGGTGACGATCGTGAAAAATACGGCGATAAATATTTATCATGTGCGCAACAAAGTTCTTCCGACGGACTTTGCTGAGTTCGAACAAGCGGATTCGTTCAATATGGAGGAAGATGTCGCAATGCGCGATGAGGCCGAACGTGCCTCCGCCCTAATCGACCGACTCGGAGAGTCGGAACGGTCGGTTTTTCTATTAAAATATGCGCAAGATTTGGCGCACAAGGATATTGGTAAAATTTTGGGTATAAGCGAAAACAATGTAAACGTGCGCCTGCACAGAGCAAAGAAAAAATTGGCGGAATTCGCGAAGGAGGTGCGGAAGGCATGAGCGAAAATGATTTCAAAAAACTCGCACAAGATTACATCAACAAAAAAGGCGAGGAGTATTTGATCGAATTACGCGAACTCGAAACTTCCTCGCCGGCCGAGTTCGATGCATCCCGCATGGACGCGAAGATGAATGCTGCACTCGAGGCACTAAAAACAGAAACGTCTAAGGAAACGTCTAAGGCGACCTCTAAAAACCCCCGGCGCAAATTTTTAGCGATGTGGGGTTCTATTGCGGCGTGTGTGGCGATTGGCATTTTTGTTGCCGCATATGCACTTAACAATCCATTCATGGATGAAATGACACCTATGTCTGCCGACTACTCACAAATCCTCGGAGCGCAAGAGCATTTTGATTTTGATTTTGATTTCGTATATGGTGATTCGCTTGACCGACGGTCGATGGCGGGCGAAATGCCCGTCACTGCAGAATTCGAATTAACGGACGAAGCCGAATCGGTCGAAGTCGAATCGCCCGAAGCCGAATCTGTCGAGGCAACTATCGAGACAGCAGTGCCGGAAGAGACAGTCGAGTTACCACTATCGGACGATCCTCCGGTTTTCAGATCCGAAGCACTCGACGACGCGGATTATCTGAGAGAGAGACTGCGCGAACACGACGATATTTGGCATGACGGCGATGATGAAGCCGCAGATGACATGGCATACACAGGCGGAAGTTTGGG
>WRHA01000074.1 GCA_009783395.1 Defluviitaleaceae bacterium | reverse complement strand
CGTGTGAAGGTGAATCGGCAAGCCGATTTCCTGCTTCAGCGTCGATACAAGTTTGTGCGCCGCATATGGTTTTAATAAGCCCGACATATCTTTAATGCCCAGAATATGCACGCCGCGCTTTTCAAGCTCCTTAGACATACGTACATAGTAATCGAGGTTATATTTATCGCGGGACGGATCGGAAATATCGCCGGTGTAGCAGATATATCCTTCGCAGACTTTATCATTTTCCAAAACTTTATCAATTGAAAGCTGCATGTTCGGCAACCAGTTTAGCGAGTCGAACACGCGGAAAACATCAACGCCCGCGTCGGCCGCTTCTTTTATAAATTGCGCAATTACGTTATCGGGATAGCTTGTGTACCCGACGGCGTTCGCGCCGCGAAGAAGCATCATCAGAGGCACGTTCGGGATTTTTTTGCGCAAAATTTCAAGCCGCTCCCACGGCGACTCGTTCAGGAAGCGATACGCAACATCGAAGGTCGCGCCGCCCCAGCACTCAAGCGCGAATGCGTCTGAAAGCGCGTGCGCTGTATAGTCTGCGATTGCCGCAATATCTTTTGTGCGGACGCGTGTGGCAAGCAAGCTTTGGTGCGCGTCGCGCAGGGTTGAATCGGAGAGGAGCAATTTTTTGCTGTCAAGGCAGAATTGTTTTATCGCATCGGGACCTTTTGCGTCGAGAAGCTGTTTTAGTCCGTCTTTCGGCATGGGTGCTTCCGGTACGGGCGCGGGTTCGAGGGTGCGCGTTGCCGTCACTTTGCCGTTTACGGCAAGCTCGGCGATGTAGCCCAAGATTTTTGTATCGCGGTCGCGGGATGTTGGTAGTTCGTAAAGTTCGCGTGTGTCGTCGATGAAAGTTGTATGACAGTCACCTTCTTGGAATTTTTGGTGATCAAGTATGTTGTTTAAGAATTGTATGTTCGTTTTAACGCCCTGGATGCGCATTTCGCCCAGTGCGCGACGCGAACGACGGATAGCCGCCTCAAAGCTGCGACCGTATGCACAAACCTTTACAAGCAAGCTGTCATAATACGGCAGAATTTCCGCGCCGCTGAAACAGTTGCCGGCATCGTTTCGTATGCCATGACCGCCGCTTGAGCGATAATGCACGATTTTTCCGATATCGGGTGCGAAATTGTTTGCGGGATCTTCGGTAGTTACGCGACATTGGATCGCCACGCCTCTTGTTTGAACCGACTCCTGCGACGGAATATCAATCAACGGGTCGGAGAGTTTATGCCCCTCGGCGATAAGAATTTGCGCTTGCACAATGTCGATTCCCGTAATAATTTCCGTAATGGTGTGTTCAACTTGGATGCGCGGGTTCATTTCAATAAAATAATGTCGCCCTGTGTTGTCCACTAAAAACTCGACCGTTCCGGCACTTACATAGTTTACGGATTTTGCGATTTTTACGGAGTCTGCGTAAATTTTTTCAAGCGTGCTTTGCGGCACAGAAACCGACGGCGCGATTTCGATTATTTTCTGATAACGGCGTTGGAGCGAGCAATCGCGCTCGTACAAATGCACAATGTTGCCATGCTTGTCCGCCAAAATTTGCATTTCGATATGTTTTGGCTCAACGAGAAATTTCTCCATAAAAATATCGCCAGAGCCGAAGGATTTTAAGGCCTCGCTTTGCACCAGCGGAAAAACGGTTGCAAGCTCGTCGTCGTTTGTGACCTTGCGCATACCTTTTCCGCCGCCCCCCGCCGCGGCTTTTAATATAATGGGATAGCCATATTCGTTCGCAAGTTTAACGGCCTCTTCTACACCGGAAAGCGGCGTTTCCGTACCCGGAATTGTTGGGACATTGCATTTTTTTGCGATTTCTTTCGCATTTAATTTGTCGCCCATTTTTGTAAGCACATGCGACGGCGGACCGATGAAAATAATCCCGTTTTCCTCACATTTTTTTGCAAAATTTGCGTTTTCGGACAAAAAGCCATAACCGGGGTGAATGGCGTCAACTTTTTTCGTTTTTGCCAAATGCACTATTGCATCAATATCAAGATACGCGCCGAGAGGCGAGCGATTTTCGCCCACTAAGTAGGAAGCGTCTGCTTTTGTTCTGAACATATTATACGCGTCCTCTTTCGCGTAAATTGCAACCGTGCTTAGCCCCAAGTCTTTACAAGCGCGGAACACACGAATCGCAATCTCTCCTCTGTTTGCGCATAAAACCTTTTTAATTTTCTTTTCCATATGCAACCCCTTCTACAATTCATACAAGTTTCCAACCTCACGATTCTATTAAATTTTTTGCGTTACTGCAAGTGATTTTAAAAAACATGTCGGATTATCAAAAACGGAAAATTAAAATCGGTGCGGGTAGTGTCACTACCCGCACCGATTTTTTTTATAGACCGGGAAACCGCATCCGGCTTCGAGACGAACATGCCGCCTCCTGCAAGATGCCCACGATGCCCATTGCACGCTTGGCGTGCTTTTTAATTGCGGATTTTTTTTGCAAAATTGCCCACAATAGGTATATAATCGAATTTGGAGGCGTTTTTATGGACAAAATTAAATTAAAAAATTATGCGGAGCTACTGGTGCGCTCCGGCGGAAATGTGCAAAAAGGGCAACTCGTGATTGTTAGCTGTGATGTTGAAAACGCAGATTTTGGGCGGCTTGTGCAGGCGGCGGCGTATGATGCGGGCGCGTGCGAGGTGCGTTTGGATTGGGTTGACGATACGATTTCGCGCACGACGTACTTGCGTGCGGCAAGCGAAATTTTCGATAACTTTCCCGCTTGGCGTGTGGATAAATTCAAGGAGCAGGACGATCGCGGCGCGGTGTATTTGCATGTGCGCTCGTCCGACCCCGACGCGCTTTCGGGCGTAGAGCCGGACAGATTGCGCCGCTTTACAAAGGTGTCACGTGCGGCGACAAAGGAACATACGCGGCTTACAATGGGCAGTTTTCGGCGTTGGTCGATAATTGCGGTACCGTCGGCGGCGTGGGCGAAAAAAGTGTTTC
>WRHA01000073.1 GCA_009783395.1 Defluviitaleaceae bacterium | reverse complement strand
GGTAGTGTCACTACCCGCACCGATTTTGTCGGAAATATTTTTTAGCTTACAATCCCTTCATATTCACAAGCATATCTTCATAAGTATCGCGGCGGCGGATTAATTTTACGGAGCTGTCGCGTCCGATTAGAATTTCCGCCGGGCGCGCGCGGTGATTATATTGGCACGCCATAGAGTAGCCATACGCCCCTGCGTCGAGAACGCCCAAAATATCGCCTTCGCAAAGCGGCGGCAATTCGCGGTCGCGGGTGATGAAATCGCCGGTTTCGCATTGGTTGCCCACGATGTTGATTTTTTCCAAAGGCACCGAAACCGCCTCCGGCTTCGAGACGGAAGTCGAAGGCTCGGACGGATGTACGCGGCGTCCCTCACCGCCGTGGGCGGCGGGGTAAAGTTCAATATCATGATGTGCGTCGTAAACGGTTGGGCGTTTGAAAACGGAAAAGCCCAGGTCTGTGCCGGCGTATTTTTTTGTGCCGCAATTTTTCAGCGAATGAACCGTCCCCAAGAGCACGGCGCACTCCGCGACAATATAACGCCCCGGCTCGATCATAAATGTAAGCTCCTTGCCGTAATCCTTTGCAAAGTCGAAAAGCAAGGTGTCGAGTCGCTCCCTTATTTTGTTCAATTCGATGGGCTTTTCGCCGTTTTGTTTGTGATACGGCACAACAAACCCGCCGCCGAAGTCGATGTACTCGAGGTCTTCAAATTGCTTTGCAAGGCTCAAAATCGCAGACACACCCTCAAGGTACAGCTTGTCGGAGACGTATGATCCGACATGTTGGTTCACCCCGATAAGCTTCAAGTCGTATTTGTTTAGAAGTTTCTTAACCTCGGCAATATAATCGGGCATGATGCCAAATTTTGTGCCGTCGCCGCCGGTTACAACTTTTTCATGATGCCCACCGCCGACGCCGGAATTAAAGCGCAAGAAAATACGCCCGCCGAGGTTCACCTTGCCGAGAGTTTCAAGCTGCGAAAGCGAATCCACACTAACGGTCGCGCCGATTTTTGCCGCAAAAGCAAGCTCCGCTGCTGAAACGCCGTTTAAAATAAAAAGCATTTCCTCCGGCAAAAATCCCGCCGCCAAAGCCGCGACGGCCTCCCCTTCACTGGAAATATCCGTGCGCAAGCCCTCTTCACGAATGATTCTCAGAAGGGATAAATTCGAGTTCGTTTTAACCGCGTAATTCGCGACGAATTTCGGATACGAGCTCAAATTTCTCATGTCGCGACAACGCTCGCGCAAAATCCGCTCGTTGTACACATAAAGCGGACTGCCGAATTCTTTTACGAGTTCATGCGGGTCGTGGCCTTGGTAGAAGTTAAAATTTTGTGTAACTGTATTCATGATTGTCCTCCGGTTTATTGACGTATGCTCGCTATATCTTCAGCTATCTGCCCCTTCAATTCATCCAACGACGCAAACTTTTTTTCCGCACGAATAAATCGCAAAAACTCAACCTTAATTTGTGTTCCGTAAAGCTCTCCCGGCGCAGCTTCCCAAATATGAGTTTCAACGGAAATGCCCTCACCATCGGAAACAGTCGGGCGCGTGCCGATGTTCGTAACGCTCGAGTACGTCGCGCCATCGATAATCGTTCGCGTAGCATAAACGCCGTTTTGCGGCAAAAATTTTTCCGAAGGCGGGTAGATGTTAAGCGTGGGAAAACCCAGCGTTCGCCCGAGGCGACGCCCCTCTGTAACCTCTCCCGCGATAAAAAACGAAAACCCGAGCAAGCTCTCCGCCGCGAAAAAATCTTTTCCCGCAAGCAACTCGCGAATGCGCGACGTACTGACAATTTCGCCGACAAAATTTTCCCGCCCTATAACAAAAACCTCGCCTGCACCGCGCAAGGTTTCAATCGTGCCTCCGCGCTCCCGCCCAAAACGGAAATTTTCCCCCGCTATAATTTCTTTCGCACGCATTTCGATAAAAATTTTTTCGCAAAAATCCCGCGCCGACATGGAGGCAAATTTTTCATTAAAATCAAAAGATACAATCGTATCCACACCAAGTGCGTAAATCATTTCGTCTCGTTCATGCGGCGAAAAAAGCGGCTTGTAGTCCGCATCGCGCAAAAATTTATACGGATGCGGCTCAAATACAGCGACAACCGCAGCAATGCCGGCCGCTCGCGCACGTCGTACAACCTGCGATATTAACGCCCGATGCCCAAGGTGAATCCCCTCAAATTTTCCAACCGCAAGAACACATGCGGAATGCTGTATCACAACATAACCTCCGCACGAAAGACCCCATTTTTCTCGCAAAACAACCCAATCAAATCCCCGTCCGGATCATACATCCAATAATTATCTCCCCCACCGTCACACCGCACAAGCTCAGACGGCAACGGATTCCCGTTCCGCGCTTTAGAAAGCCCCGCCTCGGTAACACAAGCGGAAGGGTAGGGGAGCAGTTTATCCGGCGGAACAATAAGCTTGTCTGCTTCGCCCCTCTCCGCCATCGCCTTAATTTCTTCAATAGTAAGAGCATCGCCCAAAGAAAACCGACCGCTTCGTGTGCGTACCAAATCGCCCATAACCGCGCCGCACCCCAAAGCATCGCCAATATCCGCACACAAGCTTCGAATATATGTCCCCTTAGAACAACTAACATCCAAAAAAAATTTTTCACCCTCGGCAACAGACTCACACCGCACATTCAACCCATGAATCACAACACGGCGCGCCTTGCGTTCAATGACCTGCCCCTTCCGAGCAAGCTCATACAACTTCCGCCCCCCAACCTTAACAGCCGAATACATAGGCGGCACCTGCAAAATCTCCCCCAAAAACGATTCCGCGATAAGCTTGACCCCCTCCAATGTAGGGGTCAAGGGGGCTGTGCTCCCTTGCGGGGGCTTGGGGGCTGGTCGCCCGCCTAAAGGCGGGCTGCTCGCCCATGCGACCGGGGCAGCGCCCCCAAGGTCTTCGCCCCCGAGAACATCGCCCCCAAGGTCTTCGCCCCAAATAT
>WRHA01000072.1 GCA_009783395.1 Defluviitaleaceae bacterium | reverse complement strand
CGGCGGCGAAATGTGGCGGCTTGAGGATAATTTGTTTGGGCTTGTGGAGGAGTGCGCAAGGCTTCTTTCGGATCAGCCCCTGTTTTTTTTGATTAATGCGTATACCGCGGGATTTTCGCCTGCGGCGTATGGAAATATTCTGCAAAGAGCCTTAAAAAAGCGTGGCGGCGAGGTTAGTGTCGGAGAAGTTGGGCTTGCGGCGGAGAGCGGTGTTTTGTTGCCGTGCGGGATGTTCGCACGGTGGACGGAGGAACGAAGGCGACCTCCAAAAAAACCTTAATGAGCTGTGTCGCATCGCAAGTAAATGACGGCATTTGACCATTCCCATCTACCATGTTTTCCACTCCACGTGCAAATACGCAGAGGAGAAATAAAAAGAACCCAAGATTGGGTTCTATATAAAGGCGGCAAGTTTTAGCTCATTTTTTGTGAATCGTAGCTTGGGTGTTGATTAGTTATCTCACTGACGATTTGATCTAAACACAAGACATTTTTTTCTTTAAGCTCTGCCTCGTCAAAGTGTTTTGAATATAACGCATACTTCTTAAACAAAACTTGTTCTGCAAAATAGTCAGCCTCGTGTTCTTCTTGCTCTGAAAGTCTTTTATTAGAAGACATGCTACCATTGCGGGGCAAATGAAGTAACAAATGACCGATTTCATGGGCTATAACTATATGTGTTAGGTTATGGTTTGTTTGCGGTGAATAACTCAACACGGCTCTTCCGTCAACATTCATAATGCATCCATAATTGCTATACCTGTTTTTTAACAAAACTAAAGTGAGCGGGCTTTTACCGAGGGTTTTCAATCGCTCGTTTGTAGCTTCTATCAAGTATGAAAGGTGCAAGGGTTTGATGGCAGAGTATAATTGCTTTTCTAAATTTAATTGCTTTTCTAAAAACAAATTTAGGCTTAAGATGTTATCAATAAAATCGTTTATTTCCTTTTTTGTCATTGTGCATCACTTGATTTTTCTTCGTGGTAGATATGAATGGTTTCGGTTTCCATTTGTACTCTTTCGACAAATTTCCACCATTTAATTTTATGGAAGTTTGACACCAAAATAAGATTTCTACCATTTCCCTTCATTTCCCAGAGAATTATTTTTTTTAAGTCAGCCAAAATTTCACGCCACGTATCCTTGCCTTTAACCAGCGGTAAAATAAGAAACCAAGTAAGTGCGCTACCGCCTACGGCAATAATAAAAGCCGCGAATCTAACCCCGTCACTTTGAAGAAAATCAATTAAATTTCCGTAATTCATCTTAAGTCCTCCCACTGGAACACATTTTCAAAACATGTTCCGTTTATTTTTTCACCCGTGTGTCAATTCAAATATTTTCGGGGTTAACCATGCCGCTATATACCAAAAAACAAGCAAGGCCGTAAACATAATAATGTGAGACCAGTAAGGCAACAAAAATATCCAAACGGCAACGAGCAAGACTAATGACATTATCGTAATTATTATTTTTGAGGGGTTCTTCACAGCTTGTCCGTCTTTTTTGGCTCGCTCAATGCTGATGCGCAGAGCAAGTGATAATAGACATACGATTATTACAAATACCGACGGAATATTACAAATAGCATTTGTGCTAAGCATTTGCGTATCTGCGACAAAAATCCCTATGAATATCAAAAAAAAACTGTCCTCTGGCATAAACAAATAAGGATTTGGCAATTCCTACACTCCTAATCACCCGTCACAATCTAGTAGCTGAACACAAAAAATATAAAGCACTAACTTGCTTTATTTACAATAAAAGCTCTTAATTTGCTGAACAATGTAAAAAACCGCTAGTGGATAAGCTAACTATATCAAAATTTTCATGAAAATAAATATTACAATTTCATTACAGTTTTACATGTTCTACCGCAAGTGCGCAAAGCCTCAAGGAAAAGCTTGCGAAAATTTCTACATATTGATGGCGGTCTTCGAAAGCCCTAAATTCGCATATGCCGCTTCTCAGAAAGTGGACAAAAGCCGTCATTTTCTGAGAAGCGGCACAGCGCATCAAGAGTTTTCGGAGACCGCTTGTAAAACTGCGGGATGATCGGAAAACCATTCATCCGTCATTTCAATAAGCGTAACCGGCGTAACCGTTCCCTCTGCAAACGCTCGCGCTACTGCAAAAGTTTCGTCGCGACACTCGGATATTCCCGGTGTTTCCTCGCTTTCGATAAGCACTCCTTCGGGGGTGCTTTTTTCGACGCGAAGCCCGTAATACTCGTCTCCGTCGTCGTTGAAAAAAAATTGTACGAAGTAGCTTAAAACCCATAGTTCTCCGTTGTCTGTGAGGATTTTTTCGCTTGCAACCAGCTCGTTTCGCGCCGTCATTGTGGCCATTTAATCCGTCCCCTTTTGTCTCGCCGTTGTTACAAATAGTATATATCAATCTCTCGGGGATCGCCATCCACTATTTGTAACATTTGGAAATTTTTTAAGGGAAATTTTTAATGGAAAATTTTATTTTTCTTCTAAACCGGAAAACAGTATCCGGCTTCGAGACGTACCGCGTCGCCTACCGCAAAATGTCCACGGTGCCCACTGCACGCTTGGCGTGCATAGCCTGGGTCTTCATCTCGCCAGCGGCCTGAATGGTTGCCGATGTGATGGTCGCGCCTCCCGTTAGTCGGGCAAGTTCGTGAATTGAGCCATCGTGGGAAAGGGGTGTAACGCTTGTAATTGTGCGGTTGTTCCGCTCGGTTTTTTCTATCTGAAAATGCGTGTCGGCCATGGCCGCGATTTGGGGCAAATGGGTTATGCATAAAATTTGCCGCGTGCGCGAAACAGCCGCTAATTTTTCCGCTACTTGTTGTGCCGTCCGTCCCGATACCCCGGTGTCAACCTCGTCGAATATCACGGTCGGCACGCGATCCGTCATTATTGTCTTTATCGCGAGCATTATGCGCGACATCTCGCCGCCACTTGCGATTTTTCGCAAAGGTTTGGCGGGTTCGCCGGGGTTTGGCGA
>WRHA01000071.1 GCA_009783395.1 Defluviitaleaceae bacterium | reverse complement strand
GTGAATGGGTAGTGAAACCTTTTGAGCTTTATATTGCCTATATCCCTTGGGGCGGCGGAGGCAAATGCCGCCCTGTTTTATTGCTTTCCCATACCGGCCTTTCATTATAATGCATTTCGGCAAAATTGAAGCTAACTTTTTAGAAAGGTTCAGATAATTGCTTTTACCGCAAAAGGCGAGATTTATTTTAACGGGCTTCCCCCGGAATTGATTTTTTTGGTTAATTCACGCATAATAACCGCATGAAGGGTGGTGCGTGGTATGAAAATTGGAGATTATGTTACCGTGCAGGAAATAAAAGACCAAAGCGAAGCAAGGTGGGTTGTGCTGTCGGATTTTGAGTACCGCGATTATGGCGACTACGAAGGTATTGACGGCGGCATTATACGATGTATCGCAGATACCAAGCGCGAAGCAAGCAAGGTTTCTGTAAAACTCCATTTAAGCGGAACAGATACTTTGCTAATGAGCGGGGCGATTGAGCCGTTGTGCTTGGGAGGGGTGTTTGTGGAATGAAAATTGAACTGTCTGTTGACCCTCACGACCAATGGTTTGTAAGCGTATGGGTGACGCTAAACCAAAAATCCGCACCCGTTACATTTAAGGTGGACAACGGGTGCAATGCCTTGGTTTTAAGCCATGACACATTAAAAAAATTAGGAATTTCCACAAATGTAGAAAATTTAGACAAACTCCCGAACAAAATAGGTAAATTGGCAAGCGGCGAAAAACGTACATTCAAAAGTTTGGGGAGCGTGTCATTGTTTCAGCCGGGCAAAAAGCAACTTCGCATTTGCGATGCAAACGCAATATGCCACGCTACCCATGAAACAAACGACTTGATGGGAACAGAAGTTTTCAAACAATTCACCGATGTACATTTCCGCCTAATCGGTAACAAGTACATGGAATTGCTGAAATAAGACTTGTCGCCCTGCGGCAGACACAAAAAAGCGGTTGCCCTTACATTGAAAATGCAAAGGCAACCGCTTGTTATTTTGGTGTTTTTGAACGCGAAAAAAGGCAAAATTGAAGCTAACTTTTTAGAAAGGTTCAGGAGAATGTGCTGTCGGTATGCGTGAATACATAGCCCTTATTTCTAACCATCCTAATGTCATAACCGAAAGGCGCAAGCCCTTTTCTTAGCCGTGATATGGCTATTTGTAAGGCACTGCTATCCTCGCCCATAGGACGCGCCCAAACTTTTTCATAAATATATTCCGCACTCATAAACTTGCCTTCGTTCTGCACCAACAAGAACAATACGTCGAAAGCCTTTTGCGGAAGTGCTTCAATTTCTTCGCCGTTAATAAACACGCGATTGGCAAGCAAATCCAACGTGAGGCCGCCTCTCGTCAATGTCTCCATAGGGACAGCAATCCGCCTGCGGCGCATGGCAGATTCTACCCTTGCCAAAAGCTCCGCCATATGGAACGGCTTTGAAATATAATCATCGCCGCCGCCGGAAAGTCCTTGCAAAATATCTTCATGTCCTGTTTTGGCGGTCAGAAAAATAATATGCGCAGCCGTTGTGCCTCGAATTTCATCGCAGAATGAAAAACCATCGCCATCGGGCAAATTTACGTCCAACAAAATAATATCCGGTTGCAAGGTGATAAGGTGTTCCCGTGCCTCGGCAAGCGTAAGCGCGGTATGCACAGCATAGCGTTTTAGTTCCAATGCGCGGCGGTTGGCGTTGTTTAGGTCTTTGTCGTCCTCTACCAATAGGATTGTTCCGTTATGAACCATTCGATTCTCCCCCCATCGGCAAAACGAATGTAATCGCTGTTCCTTTGCCTTGTTCGGATTCTATATCTATCGTGCCGCCGTGGTCGTTTATTACTACTTTGCACACCGCCAAGCCGATACCCGTGCCGCCACCGCTTCCATGTACGCCATGTTCAAATATATGGGGCAGGATGTCGGGGGCAATTCCCGCGCCGGTGTCGGTGATGGTTGTAAGCAAGTAACCGTTTTCTGCTCTGATTGTTATGGTTACGCTTCCGCGGGTGGTGTGATTTTTTGCGTTTTGCAAAAGGTTAAACACCACTTGGGTCAGTTCGTCCGGGTTGCCGATGATGGAGGGCAATTTGGGGGCGATGTCGGTGATGAGCGTTACGCCTCTGCGCTCTAATATGTGCGCGTACAGCCTTGTTGTCTGCAATACCAACTCGCCCATGTCTAAGGGAATCCGCTCCGCCGCTTTTTCTTTTCGCAACGGAAGGTCTTTCATATGGTCTATGAGGTTTGCCACACGTTTTGCCTCGAAAGCAATTTTGTCTAAATCGGCTGTAACCTGTGGGTCGGTATGCTTCTCCTGCATCTCCACCGCCACAAGACTTGCGTAGCTTGCCAGTACCGCAAGAGGTGTACGCGCTTCGTGAGAAATTGTCGCAACCATTTCCGCACGCAAACGGTTTACCCTGTCCAGTGTGGCGTTTTCGGCGGCAAGACGCTGTTCGGCTTCAAGCGCGTCGGTATATCGCCTCGAAAGCACAAGGCCTTGCACCATTATGAGAAACACGTTGTTTAATAGTGCCGGCATAAATAATTGTGCGCGTAAAAACACAATGAATGTTGCCCCAAACACAATAAAAATGACAACTGCCGCAAAGTACAAACGCAATATGGCGTTTTCCTTAAACGCGGCGGAACGAGCCGCAAAAACAATCGTAAACACACCAAAAGGCAGCATAAGCGCGGACATAATCGGAATGTACCACGTCGAACCGGGATGAACGGCTATGCTTGTAAAAAATATTACGGCAAAAACAGCACACACGGCGTATTTATATTTTCGGAAGAAATCACTGTTGAAAATGTACATGGAGAAGGCAAAAACGGCGATTCCGTGGGTAGCAAACAGCGCGTTAAAAACCCGCAAAAGGGTTAGCGTTTCGGGGAACAATTGAATAAATCCGTTTAAGCCGTTGGTTCCAATAAAAAATCGTGCAAACGCCAAAA
>WRHA01000070.1 GCA_009783395.1 Defluviitaleaceae bacterium | reverse complement strand
CAGCGCGAACAGTTTCAACTCGCTATAGTGCGTTGTAACAACGGTGCAAATTTTTCGCTCGTGAAGATGCGACAAGAGTGCGATTGCAAGTGCCGCACCCTCGGTCGGGTCGGTACCCGCGCCCAGTTCGTCCAAAAGCACAAGCGCGTTCGGATGCAAATTCTCTAAAATTCCCACGATGTTTTTCATATGAGACGAAAACGTACTCAAGCTTTGCTCGATGCTTTGCTCGTCGCCAATATCCGCAAAAACCTCGTCGAACACCGCAAGCTCGCTACCCTCATGCGCGGGAATATGAAGACCCGCCTGACCCATCAGTGTAAAAAGCCCCACGGTTTTAAGCGTAACCGTTTTTCCGCCGGTGTTCGGGCCGGTTATCAGCAGCATTGAGAAGTCGCCGCCCAGGTGAATGTCTATGGGTACTACCGAGGGCGAAGTTCTCGGGGGCGCTGCCCCCGAACCCCCGCAAGGGAGCGAAGCCCCCTTGACCCCATCTTTTGGGGTTGGGAGGCTTAGTAGGGGGTGTCTTCCTTTTATTATGTTTACATATCTCCGGTTGTTGAAGATTGGTTCGCTTGCTTTCATTTGTAGGGATAGTTCGGCTTTTGCGAAGATGAAGTCCAGTTGGGCGGCCAGGGATAGGTTTGCGTCCAGGGCTTCGGCGTTTTCCCACACCAGTCCCGAAAGTCGGTACAGGATTTTTTCCTCTTCACGTTTTTCGTCGAAGCGCAGGTCTTTTATTTTATTATTCTGCTCAACTACGGCAAGCGGTTCCATGAAAACCGTCGCGCCCGTCGAGCTTTGGTCGTGAACCATTCCCGGAAACGTTGTCCGGTATTCTGCCTTAACGGGTACACAAAACCGATCGCCGCGCATTGTTACAATTGCGTCTTGAAGCATGTTTTTGTACTCTGCCGAGTGAATCGCGCTTTGAAGCTTGTCGCGAATCCTGTCATGCGCGGTGCGAATCGCACGGCGTACTTCGGCAAGTTTCGGGCTTGCGTTGTCGGAGATTTCGCCTGATGGCTTGATACAGCGGGTTATTTCCTGCTCTAATTTTTCGTCGGCTGTTATCGCGGAAAAATAATTTTGCAAACAGATGGCGCCTTCTTTCCCGTACGAAGAAATTTTTCCAAATACATATATGCACTCCCCTACTCCAAGCAAATCCTCCGCCGAAAGCATTCCGCCCGCCACCGCACGCGCAAGTGCCGCACGGATATCCGAAATTCCGCCGAGGGGCAAGCTCCCTTTTCGCAAAATAAAACCCGCGGCCTCCGAGGTTTCCTTCAGAGCGCGGGTTATGTCGGCAAGATGCGTTGTCGGCAAAAGTGCGGCACATTTCGCCTTCCCCATCGCCGATGCCGCACGCGATGTCAGCATTTCAGTTATTTTTTGGAATTCCAAGGCTTTTAAAGTTTTCGCGTTCATATTTTGCTCCGTTCGATACTTATTTTCCGCCATTTAAAATCTCGCTGTTAATTTTTATAAAAAAAATGACGATAGAATGTTTGAACATATTTTAGCACACAATACATGATAGAAGGTGGATTTTTATGAATGCTTCCCCGATTAGGTTTACCGGCTTAACCTCCGGCATGGACACACAATCAATGGTGCAACAACTAATGCGCGCCGAAAGTATGCGCATGGATAGGCTAACGCGCAGGCGTACGATGCTCCAGTGGCGGCAAGAATCCATCCGCGGCACAATGACACAAATGAACCAATTCCGCCGCGATAACACGACATGGAGCAACACCGGCGCGATAAACAACGACCGCACATGGATCACGACAAACGCTTCGGTTACAAACAACAACCCCGACGGCAACACAAACGGAATCACAGTAACGACATCGCCCCAAGCCCGCACCGGCTCGTTTGACATACGGGTTCTTCAAGCCGCCCAAGGCGACATAGTGCAGGGCGGCAGGGTGTTTGATAATGACTTCAACCTAGACACACAGCTTCGCCTTTTATACAACGGCACAGGCAACGATGCCGTTGCCGTAAACTTGAGAGGCGAATCCGACACCTACGTGGAAATAAACGGGGTCAATATACGTGTTGGGGAAAACTACACGGTACGCCAGTTTATGAGTGCGGTAAACCGCTCAAACGCAGGCGTAAACATGCGCTTCGACACCATTCGCGGCAGATTTATTCTGGAGTCCACAGGCACCGGAGAAGAAGCAACCGTACGCACCCGCAACGACAATTGGGATATTCTGCGTACAATGGGGCTCGACAACATCCAATACGTTGACGGCAGAGAACCTGCACCCGGTGCGGCAACAGGCAACCCAATCTTTCCAACGGAAACCAATATAACACCGAGTTCTTTGGTAAGAGACAGTATTCCTTGGGCGGCGGGCAACACCATCACCGTAGCGGGACGTTCTGTCACGGTTCTTGAAAATGACACTTTTCTCGACTTGATAGGTGCAATAAATACGATATTGGCAGGAAACCCCGCGCCCGGCACTCCGCTGTACGGAAACGCAAACTACACCGGTGACGCCGGCTTCAGGATTGACATGAGCGGCAGCGGTACATTCGGCGTTGTTGTCACAAATCCCAATGCAATTATCGACCTTGGCGACATAGCGGGCGATGACTATATCAACTTTATGTTCGGCCAAGATCACATCCGAGTAAACAACCCCGCATACCAAACAGGTGCGGTGTTCAGCCTCGGCGACTTTAATATTCCCGGCGTAACCGGAAGCTCAACTTTGTATGACATCCAAGGCATGACCCTCGGCACCGTATTAGCAGATCTCAACCTCGGTGCAACATGGGAAGCTTCGTTCGTCTTCAACGGCACAGATCGTGTCAACTTCAACCAAGACACAACCATTGGCGAGTTCTTTGCCGCGCTTAATGCCGTCCCCGGTTTGCGTGCGGATTTCGATTTCGAAACAAACTCCTTCAGCTTCCATTCCGATACGGCAGGC
>WRHA01000069.1 GCA_009783395.1 Defluviitaleaceae bacterium | reverse complement strand
AATTCAAGGTTAGGTTCATGAATACGGTTAATAGATACCGCATATGTAACTGCTTCTTCAAAACTTTTATAGACGCCAGTAGCAACACCTGCTAAAATTGCCGCTCCAAATGTCGTAGCTGTATCTGTAGCAGGCACAACAATGCGCTTACCCGTAACATCTGCTTTAATTTGCGTCCAAGTAAGACTATTTGCTGCACCACCCATGGCATGAAGTTCTTTAACTTTCGCGCCCGCTTGCTCGGCTACTGCTAAGTTATGCTTAAGGGCATAAGCAACTCCTTCATAAGCTGCCCGTAAAAAATGAGCTTTTGTTTTCGAAAAATCCAATCCATAGTAAACGCCTTTAGCATCTGGATCCCAAATTGGTGAACGTTCTCCTGACATGTACGGTAAGAAAATAACACCTTCTGAGCCGGCCGGAACTGTAATAATTTCTTCTTCCATTTGCGAAAAAGCATTTATTTGCCGCTTGTTTGCTATTGTTTCTTCTGCTTGATAAAATTGATTTAACATCCATTTTGCAACACCAGCACCGCCAACGGTTCCGCCTTGAAGCAACCATTTTTCGGGAACGACATGATAACTTAAAATTAAACGTTCATCTGCTTGATAATGATCTAAGCAAATACTCATACCGCCTGCTTGACCACCTTGCTCTTGCGTTTGACCATTATGAATTACACCGGCGCCTAGTGTCCCACAAGCTGCATCCAAACCACCTGCTACTACTGAAATTCCTACAGGCAAACCTGTTTCTAAGCTTGCTTGCTCTGTTGTTTCACCGATAATATCATGACAGTCGAATAATGGGGGAAAAAGGTTAGGATCTAGTCCTAGTTCTTTGCATAATTCAAAATCATATGTTCCACTTCTCATATTAAAGAAATGCAATCCATATCCTTGTGATTTGTCTTGTGATAACACCCCAGTAAGTTGATAAGCGATATAGCTATTTGATTGTAATATCTGAGTTGTCCTCTGATAGATATCCGGTCGATTTTCTTTAAACCATAAAATTTTTGGCAAGCTATAAGTTGGCTTTAGGGGATTTCCTGATATTTCAAAGAACCTTTCTTTGCCAAATTGTCGTTCCAATTGTTGGCAAATTTCTACTGATCTTTGATCCATCCAAATCGGTGTATTCGTTAATACTTGACCATTTTCATCAAGTAAAATTGTTGACCAGCTCTGACCTGCTATGCCAATTCCTTTGATGCATTCTGTTTTGATGATTCCACGCTTAATAATTTGTCTCACAGCCTGCACAACTGCTTGCCACCATTCTAAAGGATTTTGCTGGGCCCAACCTTTTTGCGGGTAATAAACAGAGTATCCTCCTGATTCTTCGTCAATTACTTCACCCTTTTTGTTAAAGGCTGCGACTTTGCAAGAAGATGTGCCAATGTCTATACCTAGCAAGATTTCTTCATTCATCTAAAATCACCTCCTTTATCCTCTCATTGAATGATTGCGGTTTCAAAAACGACATATCTATGGTAGCATATATTTTTGCAAAAGTCAAGTTTTCGACAAATCTAAAAGCTAAAAACAAAGAAATGCCAAGTATTTCAGCTCTTTTGCAAAATAAAATGCAAAGTTAAATACTGATTTGTTTTTCATGCAAAAAGAACCTCTAAAATTTAGAAGTTCTTAATAGAATCCTATTTAAAGCTGTTATTCAGCATCATTAGCTATTTTAAGGGCAACCTGTTTGCCGATTGCATCTAGCTGTTCTTGGTCCGCCAACTTTTCGTCGGTAATTATAATATCAATCGTATTTAAATTTGCTACATGATTTAAAGCTGTTATTCCAATCTTACTACTATGTGCTAATACAATCGTTGTCTGACTTTGTTTCATCATTTTTTTCGAAACTTCCGATTCATCCATGTGAAAATTTGTTAACCCATTTTTCGCTTCTATACCTGCACAGCCAAAAAACCCGATATCTGCAAAGATTTTGTTTATATTATCATTGGCAAATGCACCAACTAACGCGCCTTCATTTTTTCTCAGTATACCACCAGGGATAACTATTTGGATTCCTTCATAACGCATTAACACATTTACTATCGGAATTGAATTTGTAATAACGGTAATATTTGTAAATTTATGCAAAAGTTTAGCTAGTTGATAAGTAGTCGTTCCATAATCTAAATAAATCGTATCGCCATTTTCAATATAGCTTACAGCTTGTTGACTAATTAATTTTTTACCCTCTTCATGATCAGAGATTCTTTTTTCATAGGCAGTTTCTTGATTTGAAATATCGCGGACAGCGCCGCCGTGTACTTTCTTGATTAAATTCTCTTTCTCTAGTTCGTATAAATCTTTTCGAACGGTTTCTCGAGAAGTCTTTAGCAATTTGCTAAGGTGGGCAATCCGCACTATTCCTTCCTCATTTAATTTTTCAAGGATTATTTTTTTCCTTTCTTGGGCATTCACAATTATCACTGCCTTTTTAATGATTTACAATGCCTTTAATTTTAACATAATTTAAAATAATATACAACTGAAGGACTAAATTAGAAATAGGTACTCTATAAGGATAGAAAAGGGCAAAAAATTTCAAAAGCATACCGAAATCCCGGCCAGAAAGCCGCAAAACGGTGTTTTTTTTCAAAAACCGACTTTTTGAGTCCGAAATCCCGGTCAGAAAGCCGCAAAACGGTGTTTTTTTTCGAAAAGCGGCTTTCTGAGACCGAAATCCCGGCCAGAAAGCCGCAAAACGGTGTTTTTTTTCAAAAACCGACTTTTTGAGTCCGAAATCCCGTCAGAAAAGCCGTAAATCCAATATTTTTTTCAAAAACCGGCTTTCTGAGACCGAAATCCCGTTTGAAAAGCCGTAAATCCAATATTTTTTTCAAAAAACGGCTTTTTGAGACCGAAATCCCGGTCAGAAAGCCGCAAAACGGTATTTTTTTTCAAAAACCGACTTTTTGAGTCCGAAATC
>WRHA01000068.1 GCA_009783395.1 Defluviitaleaceae bacterium | reverse complement strand
AAATCATCAACTAGGCGGCGCGCCAAGCGCGCGGTGGACACCGTGGACATCTCACGGGGGGCGACCGTTTCGTCTCGAAGCCGGATACGGTTTTCCGGTTTGAAAAGAAAAATTGCATTCAAAAATCGCATCCTTTGGGATGCGATTTTTTTGTGCGCCACGCTAAACAGCATCCGGCTTCGAGACGTAAATGTCGCCTCCCGTCAGATGTCAACGGTGCCCACTGCGCGCTTGGCGCGCCGCGCGCTCTGCGAAGGCGTTGTTTACTAGGGCTTCGAAGGGGGCGCGGCGGGTTAGTTCGCCGGCGGACTCCATTACGGTTTGCAGGCGGTTGAAGGAATCTTCCGTCATAATCGGGTTTGAGCTGTATGCGTCGAATTCGAGATAGCGTGCGATTGAGCTTGTTAAAATTGCGGGGTCGGCGTCGGGGAAGAAGGGGGCGATTACTTCTGCGATTACTTCGGGCGGATTTTCCTGCACCCATGCTTGACCGCGTGCGATTGCGTTTGTGAAGCCCTGGATTATTTCGGGGTTTGCTTCGATGAAACTGCCGAGGGCATAGTAGGCAGTGTAGGGAATTTCGCCGGATGCTTCACCCACAGACGCCACGACATATCCGCGCCCTTCAAGCTCAATCGTCGAGGCAATGGGCTCAAACGCCGTCACAAAATCGGCATCGCCGCCGAGAAACGCGCCGACCATTGCCGCAAATGCGACCGATGTGTCAAAATCGACATCCCGACCGGGCTCAAGCCCGCTTTCTCGCACTACATATTCCAGTGCCATAAACGGCATTCCTCCGCGTCTGCCGGGCAAAACATGCCGGCCGCGCAAATCTTCCCATGTAAAATCCGGCATCGGCTCGCGGGCGATTAAAAATGAACCGTCGCGCTTTGTTACCTGCGCGAAAACTACGGCATGGTCGGCGCGACCTTCGTTAAATACATAAATTGTTGCCTCGGGACCGGAGAATCCGATGTCTGCCGCTCCGGTTAACAGTGCGGTCATTACGCGGTCTGCGCCGTCGCTTGTGATTAAGTCGATCCGTATGCCTTCGTCTTCAAAGAAACCCAGCTCGATTGCCGCATATTGCGGCGCGTAAAACACCGAACGCATAACCTCACTCACACGTACCGTTGTAAGATCATCGTCACTGCCGTCACGTGCGCACGCAGTGAATGCAACGAGAAGCAAAATCATTGCCGCAAAGAAAATTTTTTTCATATAAATCCTCCTTTTATTTGCTCTTAACAGCTCGCATAACAGCCATTTCAAGCAGCACGATGAGCTGATAAAGCAGTGCCGCCAGTGCCGCAAGAATAATTACGCTTGTCATAACCAAATCCATTTGAAAAACCTGTCCGCCATACACAATCAGATACCCCAGCCCTGCGCGGGAAACCAAAAACTCTCCCGCAATTACACCAACCAACGACAGCCCGATATTAATTTTCAAGCAGTTAAAAAGCGTGTGCAAATTGAACGGAAAAATGATTTTCAAAAAAATTTGCAAGCGATTCGCGCCGAAGGTTTTCGCCATTTTTTGAAGCTCGGGGTCGGCGTTTTTGAAGCCGCTCAGCATCTCCATAATTGTAACAATCAGCGAAATTGCCAACGCCATTACGATTACCGCTTGCATCCCCGCGCCAACCCATATGATTATTACGGGGCCGAGCGCGATTTTTGGAAGCGCGTTAAGCACGACAAGGTAAGGGTCGGCGATTTTCGCCAAAAAACTCGACCACCAAAGCACAAATGCAATAAAAATTCCCAAAGTTGCGCCCGCAATGAAACCAATCAGCGTTTCCAGAAATGTTATGCCGATGTGATGGGGCAAATTATTGTTTTGCCAATTCAAAATTGTGCGCAAAATTCGCGTGGGCTGGCTCATAATAAAGCTGTCGATAACCCCCGCGTGCGCCAAAGATTCCCACAAAATTATCGTGAGAATTAAAATCGAAAACCGGGAAATATTAATAAAAATGCTGCGTCGTTTTTTTGCGGACAAAAATGCTGCGCGACCCGCCGATACATTCTTTTTAGACATTTATCCCCAACTCCTCGCGAATCTCATTAAAATATTGTCGGAAGCGTGGGTCATCGCGGCGACGAAGCGGCGGCAAAGTGCGTGAATCGCCGTTTTGGAATTTAAGCGGGAAGTCCATGCTTATGCGACCGGGACGCTTTGACAGCACGATGATTCGATCGGCCATGGAGATGCCTTCGGCAATATCATGCGTAACGATAATCGCTGATTTCTCTTCGCGTCGGAGGATGTTAAAAACGTCGTCGGCGACAACCAGTCTTGTTTGGTAATCCAGAGCGGAAAATGCTTCATCAAGCAGTAAAATGTCGGGTTTTATCGCAAGTGTGCGGATAAGTGCGGCGCGCTGGCGCATTCCGCCCGAAAGTTGGGCGGGGTGCTTGTCGCGAAACTCCCAAAGACCGTAATATTTCAATAGATTTTGCACGTAGTCGACATTTGCCTTACTTTTCATGCCGCGGATTTCAAGCCCCAACAGCACGTTGCCCAAAATACTTCGCCAATCCAACAGGCTGTCCTTTTGCAACATGTAGCCAACCTTGCGCGAGATGCCGCGAACCTCATCGCCGCCCGCAAAAATCGCGCCCGCGCTGGGCGAAACAAGGCCTGCCGCCAGGCTTAGCAATGTCGTTTTTCCACAGCCCGACGGTCCGATAATTGAAACAAGCTCGCCTTCTGTAACACAAAAATTTATATCACGCAGAGCGTCAACTTCGCCGTTTTCAGCCTGATATGTCAGCGAAACATTTTCAAAACACAAAATCTCTCGCATAAACACCACCCCATTGACATGCTATGCAAAAAGCACGCCAAGCGTGCAGTGGGCACCGTGGGCATCTTGTGGTGGGCGAAGTTACGTCTCGAAGCCGGATTGTATTGTGTGTTGCGGGGAAAAAGCGCG
>WRHA01000067.1 GCA_009783395.1 Defluviitaleaceae bacterium | reverse complement strand
TAACTGCAACTTTAACTTTCTTATCGACGGTCGGCCGCGAGTCATGGGCGTTGTCGAAATTTTGCGGGAGTGGACGGCGTTTCGCACGGGCTGTATCAAGCGTCAGCTCGCCCACGATATTGCAAAAAAGTCGGAAAAACTGCACCTCCTTGAAGGTTTGGCAAAAATCATTCTTGATATAGACAAGGCGATAAAAATTATTCGCGAAACGCCTAAAGAGTCCGAGGTTATCGCGAATTTGATCAAGGGATTCGACATCACAGAGGCGCAGGCGGAGTTTATCGCGGAGATAAAACTGCGGCATTTGAACCGCGAATATTTGCAAAATCGCATCGACGAGCGGGAGGATTTGAAAAAAGAAATTGCGGAGTTTAGTGCGATTTATGGCAGTGACGAAAAAATCCGCGGTTTAATTTCCTCACAGCTTCGCGAAATCGCAAAAAAATACGGCGCACCGCGCCGCACACAAATCGTTGATGCCGACGAAGCCCCCGCTCCCCCCGAGGAAACCTTTATCGACGACTATAATTTAAAATTATTTTTAACGGCACAAAATTACTTAAAAAAAATCTCGCTTGTATCGCTTCGCTCCGCCGACGCCCAGTATCTCAAGGACGACGACGCAATTTTGCAGGAAATCGAAGCCACAAACCGCGACGAGCTACTGCTTTTCACAGACAAATCCAATGTGTACAAGGCAAAAATTTACGACCTGCCGGATTGCAAGGCGTCGTCGCTGGGCGAATTTTTGACAAATCTGCTCGGCATGGATGCGGGCGAGCGCGTTTTGTATCTCGCAATCGCTAAAGATTATGGCGGATTTATGCTGTTCGGCTTTGCAAACGGCAAGGTCGCAAAGGTTCAATTTAACGCCTACGCAACAAAAACCAACCGCAAAAAGTTGGTTAATGCATATTCGTCAAAGTCGCCGATTATTTCTATGTATCACGTCACGGAGGATCTTGACCTCTACCTCCAACGCGGCACGGACAAGGCGATGGTAATAAATTCCGCGCTTGTTCCGCTAAATTCATCAAAAGGATCGGGCGGGGTTGCCGTGTTTTCGCTTCGCAAAAACACACAGCTTTCAGCCCTGCGCCCAACAACCGAAGACGATGACATCGATTACTACCGCGCCGATAAAGTTCCCACGGCAGGCCATTTCTTGCTGAAGCAATTAAAAATCGAGTGACACACGTAATTTTTCCACGACTTCGCTGATGTGCGATTGAATCGTGACGGCGGAAATGCCCGTGATTGTTACATTGCATTTGTCGATGGGGATTAAAATTTTATGGGCGGGGGCAGACGAAACGGCCTCCGCCATTTTTGGCGAAATTTCTCCGTGCATGGAATTTGCAAAAACGATTCCCACAACGCCGACGACAAAATCTGCGCGTGCGGCGTTGTAGGAAACGGCGTTTTCGCCTGTTGCACCATGGTCTGCGCCTGCTTTAAGCATCGCAGATGTTGCGGCGGAATTCGTTCCGACCGCAATTATTTCAATGCCGGAAACCTCGGCCTTCACTCGCTCAATAATCGCCTTGCCGATGCCCCCGCCCATGCCGTCAATAACAACAACGCGCATCAATTTATCACATCCTGCATCGTGTAAAGCCCCGCGGGTTTGCCCTGCAAAAACTTCGCCGCCTTTAACGCGCCAACGGCAAAAACCTCGCGGGAGTGCGAAATGTGTTTAAGCTCGATGATTTCGTTGTGACCGGCAAAGGTTACGGTGTGTTCGCCGACAATGGTGCCGCCGCGAAGAGCATGAATGCCGATTTCGTTGCGCTCGCGCTTGGTGTGCGTGTTGCTTCTGTCGTGGATGTAGCGAACATCGCCGCCATTCGATTCAAGAATGGCTTCGCGAATCGAATCCGCGAGAAGAAACGCCGTGCCGCTTGGCGCGTCGATTTTTTGGTTGTGATGCTTTTCGGTTATTTCAATGTCAAAGCCCGACGCGTGCAAAAGCGGCGAAATTTTCGCCAGCACGCTCGACAAAAGATTTATCCCGAGCGACATATTTCCGGAACGCAAAACGGCCGCTTTTTTGGCGGCCATTGCGATTGCATCGTCGACTTTCGAGGAGTGTCCCGTTGAGCAAAAAATCAGCGGAATGCGATTTTCGGCGCAAAATGCCGGCGTATCCAGCAGCTCGTCTTCGGCGTTTGGCGGAAGGAAGCAGATTATTGCGTCGGCGGGTTCGGTGCATTGTTTTATTGCGGTGTAAACGGGAAAGTTTGCGGATCCGGGTACGCAGTCGATGCCTGCGGCGATTTCCATATCGGGGCTTTCCGCCGCCAAGCGGCACACAACCTCGCCCATTCGCCCGAAACAACCCGTCATTATAATTTTTATCATAGGTGCGAAACAACTCCGATCCTCGTGCTTTTGCGTTATTTTATCAGCCCAAATTTTTTCATTTCGACGGCAAGCTCTTTTCGCAAACCGTCTGCCAAAGGCACAAGGGGCAGGCGAACCTCGCCCATGCCGAAGCCCATTAAATTTAGCGCGGCCTTTATGCCGACCGGGTTTCCTTCTGCGAAAAGAAGGCGCATCATCGCCAAAACGCTGAGCTGTAATTTGAGGCTTCCGGCGTGGTCGCCCGCGAGATATTTCGTTACCATATCGTGCATTGTTTGCGGCGCGATATTGCCGACGGTTGAGATAACGCCTTTGCCGCCGAGGCTTAGAATCGGCAGGATGTAATCGTCGTTTCCGCTGTAAATCGTGATACCATCGCCGCAACGCTCTGCGATTTCTGCGACTTGCCCGAAATCTCCGGTTGCTTCCTTTGTTGCGACTATGTTCGGGATTTTCGCTATTTCCGCCAGCGTTTTCGCAAAAATGTTTACGGAGCAACGACCGGGGATGTTGTATACAACGATTGGCAAATCAACCGCGGCGGCGATTGTAGTGTAGTGGGCGACCAGGCCGCGCTGGG
>WRHA01000066.1 GCA_009783395.1 Defluviitaleaceae bacterium | reverse complement strand
GCGGAGTGATAACCGGGGACATTGCATCGTTTGAGACATGTTCGTCTCGAAGCCGGATACACTTTCTCGGTCGAAAACCCAACTGCAAGACCCAATCAAATACGAAAATGGAGGAAACAAGTATGGCCAAATTGTCAATTCAAGACATTATCGAAGCGGTAAAAGAGCTTTCGGTACTGGAGCTTAACGATCTCGTTAAAGCAGCCGAAGAAGAGTTCGGCGTAAGCGCGGCAGCAGGCGTAATGGTCGCAGGCCCCGCAGCAGGCGGCGGTGGAGATGCCGCAGAAGAAAAAACCGAGTTTGACGTAGAGCTTACGGACGTTGGTTCGGAAAAAATTAAGGTTATAAAAATTGTTCGCGAAATCACCGGTCTTGGCCTGAAAGAAGCCAAGGAAATGGTTGACGGCGCACCGAAAATCATGAAAGAAGGCACACCAAAAGCCGACGCCGAAGAAATCGTGAAAAAACTTGCGGAAGTTGGCGCGAAAGCCACACTTAAATAGGAGGGATAATTTTTATGAAATATGTTTATATGTTCAAAGACGGCACATCCATTGCAGATGTAAACCAAAGACGCAATATTTTGGGCGGCAAAGGCAAGAACCTTTGCGAAATGACAAGCATGGGCGTTCCCGTGCCAAACGGATTTATTGTTACAACAGAGGCTTGCACGCTCTACAATTCGTCCGGCAAAGTTATGTCCGCCGACGTAAAAAAGCAAATCGACGACTGCATTGCACAGCTTGAAGCATCAAGCGGCAAAAAATTCGGCGACGCATCAAACCCGCTTCTCGTATCCGTGCGTTCAGGCGCACGCGCATCCATGCCCGGAATGATGGACACCGTTCTCAACCTTGGCATAAACGACGAAGTTGCCGCCGCATTGGCTGCAAGCGCGGGAGAGGATTTCGCCTACGATTCATATCGCCGTTTTATCATGATGTTTGCGGACGTTGTAATCGGCGTAAGCAAGCACGATTTTGAGCACGCCCTTGATCGCTACAAAGAAGACAAAGGCTACAAATCCGACGCAGACATGAAAGCCGCCGACTGGAAAGCCATCGTTGAAATTTTTAAAAAAATCTACAGGGACGACCAAGGCAAAGATTTTACAACCGACGCAAAAGAGCAACTTTACGGCGCGATCACCGCTGTTTTCCAATCTTGGGATAACGAGCGTGCGTTTGCATACCGCCGTATGCACAACATTCCTTACGAGTGGGGAACCGCTGTAAACGTACAGGAAATGGTTTTTGGAAACATGGGCGAAACATCCGGAACAGGCGTTGTTTTCACACGTAACCCCGCTTCCGGCGAAAACAAAATTTATGGCGAATATCTCATGAATGCGCAAGGCGAAGACGTTGTTGCCGGCGTTCGCACACCGAAAGACTTTAACGACCTCGCAAAAGATTCACCCGCGTGTCATAAAGAGTTCCTCGAAATCGCCGGAAAACTTGAAAAGCACTACAAATATGTTCAAGACATGGAGTTTACAATCGAGAATGGCAAATTGTTCATCCTTCAAACGCGTAACGGAAAATGTACCGCGCAAGCCGCGTTGCAATTTGCAATCGACCTCGTTAAAGAGGGCGTTGTTACCGAAAGCGAAGCGATTCAACAAGTTGACCCGGGCGCACTTGACCAGCTTTTGCACCCCATGTTCGATGCCGCCGCGCTTAAAGGCGGTAAAGTTATCGGTCAAGCTCTTCCCGCATCTCCGGGTGCGGCTGCCGGTAAGGTTTACTTTGAAGCAAAAGACGCCGTTGCCGCAAAAGAGCGCGGCGAGCGCGTAATTCTCGTGCGTCTTGAAACTTCTCCCGACGATATTTTGGGCATGGAAGTTTCCCAAGGTATTCTCACGGCACGCGGCGGAAACACAAGCCACGCAGCTGTTGTTGCTCGCGGAATGGGAACATGCTGTGTTTCCGGTTGCGAAGAAATTAAATTCGGCAACAAAACATTCACCCTCGGCGGCGACACATTCAAAGAAGGCGATTACATTTCGCTCGACGGCTCAACCGGAAAAATTTATGCCGGCGACATTAAGACAGTTCCCGCAGAAATCGCAGGTAACTTTGGCACATTTATGGGTTGGGTTGAAAAAGTTTCGGGCAAAATGTTGGTTCGTGCAAATGCGGACAGCCCGAAAGATGCCGCAAAAGCCATCGAGTTCGGCGCGAAAGGCATTGGCCTCTGCCGCACAGAGCATATGTTCTTCGAAGCGGACAGAATTCCGAAAATGCGCAAAATGATTTTGGCAGACACGGAAACGGAACGCCGCGCCGCTTTGGCAGAGCTTCTTCCCTTCCAAAAAGCCGACTTTATCGGCATTTACGAAGTTATGAAAGATTTGCCCGTAACGATTCGTCTCCTCGACCCGCCGTTGCATGAATTTATGCCGACGAAAGAAGAAGATTTCGCATCGCTTGGAAAAGACATGGGCAAAACCGCCGCACAAGTCAAAGAACGCGCAGATTCCCTGCACGAGCTGAACCCAATGATGGGGCATCGCGGTTGCCGCTTGGCTGTTTCATATCCCGAAATCGCCGAAATGCAAACCCAAGCAATCATCGAAGCCGCACTCGAAGTGAAAAAATCCAAAGGGCATGACATTAAGCCGGAAATCATGATTCCGCTTATCGGCGACCTCAAAGAAACGCGCTATGTAAAAGACATCGTTGCCAAAAAAGCGGAAGAGCTTGTTGCAAAAGCCGGAGTAAAACTCGATTATCAAATCGGAACAATGATTGAAATCCCGCGTGCTTGCCTCATTGCGGATGACATCGCCGGTGTTTCCGAGTTCTTCTCCTTCGGAACAAACGACCTTACACAGCTCACCTACGGTCTTTCACGCGACGACGCGGGCCGCATCCTCAAAGATTATATCGAAAACAACATTTACGAGGGCGACCCCACCGCACGCCTCGACCAAACAGG
>WRHA01000065.1 GCA_009783395.1 Defluviitaleaceae bacterium | reverse complement strand
CCCTTTCGAATTTAGGGTTTTCGGAGGTCGCCCTTGCCTGTACTGCGGACTTGCACTGTGTCACTGCACGTGGTATCGTCGGATGGAGATTGGTAAAACACAGGAGGTTAAACCATGGGCTACTTAGGAATCGATTTGGGCACGACGAACTCAGCGGCGATTATTTACAACGACAAGAAGGATTCGCTGGACGTTGTAACGATTGACGGAACGGATGAAATTTTGCCCTCGGCGGTGTGCTTTCATGAAGATGGCGTGATTGTTGGTATGGAGGCGAAGGCGGGCGCGATAATTTATCCGGAAAGTACCGTTATCTCCGTGAAGCGCATGATGGGCGGCGGGGAGAAAATTAATATTGGCGGGGTTGAGAAAACGCCGGAAGAGGTTTCGGCGGAAATTTTGGCGAAATTGAAAAAGGCTGCCGAGGAACAGGCGGGCGAAAATTTCGACGAGGTTGTTATTACTCATCCCGCTTATTTTAATGACAGGCAAATTTTTGCGACGCGTGAGGCGGGGCTTATGGCAGGTTTTAAGAATGTTTACTTGCTTAGTGAGCCGCTTGCCGCCGCGATTGAATATGGCTATCGCCAAAGCTATGCACAAACGCTGCTTGTTTACGATTTGGGCGGCGGTACTTTTGATGCGTGCGTGCTACGGGTTTCGCTGGATGACCAGGGGCAGGAAGTTTTTCAGGAATTGTCCGATGTCGGCGATATGAATTTGGGCGGCGATGATTTTGATTTCGAACTTATGCGCTGGCTTAAAACGAAATGCGAAAAGGATTCGGGCGTGGATTTCGACGCGCTTGATATGGCAGAGCGCAAGCGCGTTACACAAAAATTAAAGCAAGAGGCCGAGATTATTAAAAAGAAGCTTTCCGGCGCGAACAAGGCGACGGTACGGATTAATCCGCTTGTTATAGTCGACGGCGTGCCCAAGAATTTAAACACGGAGATTACGCGTGAGGAATTTGAGGCGATGATTCGCAAATACGTCGACCGCTCGCGGGATATTATTGAAGAGGCGTTGAAACGCGCCGATGTTGCGGCCGACGAAATTTCCAAGGTTGTGCTGGTTGGCGGCTCGACGCTTATTCCGATGGTTAAGCGCATGGTTGCGGGCTTTATTAAGGAGCCGTATCGTGCGACCGATCCTGCAAAATCCGTTGCTATGGGCGCGAGTATTTACAATTATTTGATCCATCTGCCAAACTCGAATGTGAAAGTCGGCCAAATTACGCGGCAGGTTTTTGGTACGGAGGCCGTCACCGACCTTAAAACAATGGAGCGCGATGCCGTTGCAATTATCCCGATGGGTAGCCCGATTCCCAGCAAATATTCCGATTCGAATTTTGCGTCGATGTCGGGCGCGACCCGCGTAAACGTGGATGTTTATCAGTGGGAGAAGGGGCTTGAAAAGGAGCGGAAATATATCGGCACCGTCGGAATTTCCGGCCTTACAGGCACGACGCAAATTGAAATAACGTATGCAATCGACGAGAACAATATATTTGAAGTTTTCGTAAAGGATATTTCGACGGGACGCACAGAGCGCGCCGAGTTTGACCGCACACAAACCGCGGCTCCGCCGGTTCGCGAAATTCGCGGAGCGGGTGCGACCGACAAAATGAACGTTGTGTTTATAATCGACACGACGGGCAGCATGGACACGTATATCAACGGCGTGAAAGATCGCGCAATCGAGTTTTCAAACATCCTTGCGTCTAAAGGTGCTATGTACAAGCTTGGGCTCATTGGTTTTGGCGATTTGGGGGAAAAAGAAAAGCCGTCGGTTTACAATTTCACCGACGACGTACCAAAATTTCAAAAGCAAGTGAAAAATATCCCGCGCACATATGGCGGCGATATTCCCGAGTCGTCGCTGGACGCGCTTGAAACGGGGTGCGAACTGCTTAAATCGCGCAGGGACGACGGCGCGGCGCGAAATATCTTCATTTTAATAACCGACGCGCCGCCGCATGTGCCGACGCACAGCGGCAAATCCGTACAGCAGATTTGCGAGATGCTTGAATCCTACGATGTGACAACATACGTCGTTGCGCGTAAGGATCGCGAATCCGTTGAGGCATACGACCCGGTAACAAAGCCGAATGGCAAATATTACGACTTAAACGACAAATTTTTTGATATACTGGATAATATTGCGATGAGCATTGCTGAATTAGTCAGACTTTAGAGGGAGGCTTTACCATGGACTTTAGCTCATTTTTGCCCGACATCGACATCGAGGACGGAAAAAAGCGCGTTATGGGAAACATGTCGCTGTACGCTCGTTTGCTCAGCCGATTTGACGGCAGGAAAATGTCGGAAAACATTATCACGGCGATTGACTCAAACGACGAAAAAGCCCTTGGTCAGGCCGCGCACGCGTTGAAAGGGACGTCGGCAAACTTGGGCTTTCCGGTAATTATTAAAGTTGTAAGCGAAATCGACGTGTTGTGTAGGGAAGGCAAAAGTTGCGAGCATCTGAAGCAGGATCTCATCGACGCAACAGAATCGCTTTGCGCGGCGATCGAGCGTTTCCTCAGCTTAGTATAAACCGCAAAGTTTCCAAGCTTTTAAGCGCGGAGGAAAAATCGTAATTTTCTACCTGCGCGACAAAAATGGCGGCTTCGGGGAAATCTTTCAGCTCGGAAACAAGCCCGATGCACTCTCCGTTTTGTTCAGCTATAAGCGGCTGAAGTTTATCAAGTAATTTGAGGACGCCTTGTGCGTCCTTTTTTTGCCCCGGCGACGCCGACTCGCTTACGGCACTTGAAAGTTTGGCATACACTTTGTCAAACTCGCACTCGAGTGTTTCAAGCTCGTCGGCGGTTGGCAGTTCTCCGGCGTTAAGCGCGTATTCGCACGCTTCGGCCGCTTTTGCAAGCGCGTGTTCGTGAATAAGCCCTGCCGCACTTTTGAGGG
>WRHA01000064.1 GCA_009783395.1 Defluviitaleaceae bacterium | reverse complement strand
GAAAAAGAAAAAGCCCGCCAGTGCCGAGGATTTTGCCGCACTTGAGCGCGAGCTTAATCGGCTTGCGGACTCCTTCGAGACGATTGCGTTTTATCGCGATTCGGAAAAACTCGCGGATGAGTGCGCGGCATTTGTTCCGAACATGAAGGACGAAATCTTGCAAAAGGCAGGGCTCAAAATTGAGAAATTGAGTAGAAAAAAAGGCACAACATCGAAACATTTTCGCGAAATGGCGGAGGAGTACTCCGAGATTTCGCAAAAAATCGCGATGCTTGTGCCTTTTGAAGGTGCCGAGGAAAAATTAGCGGAGTGTCGTGAGCTTGTCGAGCTTTGTGAGCGGGAGAAGGTCGCGGCGATTTATTCGGAGTCCGTCGAGGCGTTGATCGCGCTTCAGGCGGCGTCGCGTGGGCATTCCTATGCGCCCGCCGAGCTTGCGAAAATTATCGCGGATTACGAAGACCTGCTTTCGCGCTTTATGTCGATTGAGCAGTACAAAGACGCGGGCGAAAGAGCCACTTTTTGTCGCGGCGAAATCGCGAAATTTCAGGTGCATCGCACGGCGGCATTGTACAAGGAAGCCGTGCGCGATCTCGACGCGCTTGAGGAGCGTCCCGCGTCGGACAAGTTTTTTGAGCAGTTTTATCGTGCGCGGCATTACGGCAAGCTGACAAAGCGGTTTCGCGCCGTCGAGCCTCTTGATGATTCCGAAAAGCTCGCGGAAAAGTGCAAAAAGGCCGGCAAGGAGTTTCGCAAAAAGGTCGCGCTTAAAGTCGCGCCGTTTGTGATTGGGGCGGCGGTGCTGGTCGCTTTGGCTTCGTGGATTTATTTTTCGTTTTTTTAATTGCCTCCGGGATTAGGTTTCACCCGAAAATCCTTCAAACGCACCTGTACTTCGGCGACATTTTTCCAGACGTTTGTTTCAATATGAAACAGCACGTCCAGGGTAATGCCGCCGGTTTTATTTACGCCTGCGGCATTGCAGGCGTCTATGTATTTTTCGTTCAAGCCGAAAACAATGCCCTTCAGGCTTTTGCCGGTATTACATACGAACGTGAAAACCAGCGTGTTTTTTTCGTTCAACACGCGCACGGTTTGCGCGAAAAGCCCGTAGGAAACAAACAGCGGTTCGCGATTTGCGCGACCGAACGGTGCCAGTTTTGTCAGCTCTTCGCTAAGTTCCAATGTAATTTCCTCGGGTGCCAGTTCGCCGTCGCAATAGAATTTTTGTCTAAAGTCGTCGTCCCTAAGTGTGCATTCGTCGTTCAGTGCTTTGCGCAGGGGTTCGATATTCTCCTCATTCAGGGTCAGACCTGCCGCCATTGCGTGGCCGCCGAAGCGGTGAAAGAGGTGCTGTTGTTTGCTCAGTTCTTCAAATATATTGTACCCCTCGATTGAACGCGCCGAGCCTTTCATCACCTTATCGCCTTTCGCCGTTTCTCCTTTCGTAAGCAAAATCGTTGGGCGGCACGTTATATCTCTAATGCGGCCGGCTACTATGCCGGCTACGCTTTCGTGGGCTTGGTCGTCGGTTATTACCACGATCTTTGGGAGCGTTTGTAGGAGCGAAGCCCCCTTGACCCCGTCATTGGTGATTTGGAGTGCGCGGGTTAAGCATTCATTTGTTAGGTCTTTTCTGGTGTTGTTTAGGGATACTAGGTCTACTGCTAGTTTTAGGCGTTTTTCGGTTTCGTTGGGGGTGGCGGTTAGTAGTTCTACGGCTTGTGCCGCGCTGTCCAGGCGGCCGGTGGCGTTTAGGCAGGGGCCTATTATGTAGCCTACGGCGAAGGCGTCAATTGGCTTTTGCAGGTATTCACGTACGGTGATTAGGCTGCCTATGCCGGGATTTATCAGCTTGTTTGCGTTTAGGGCGGCCAGGCCGGCGGCTACCAGTATGCGGTTTTCGTCGACCAGGTCTACTATGTCGCAGAGCGTCGCGATTGCCGCCAGTGTCAGAAATTCGGGCAACAGGCGTCCCGATTCGGCTTGTTGAAAAAACGGCGTTTTCATCATTGTTTTTGCGAACATATAAACAAGCCCCGCCGCGCACATTTCCTTAAACGGGTAATTACAGTCTGCTTGTTTTGGGTTGATAATTGCGGCGGCGGGCGGTAAAACTTCGTTTGGCTCATGGTGGTCGATTACTACAACTTCAACGCCGGCGGCTGTGGCGGCAGAAATTTCTTCAACGGCGGAAATCCCGTTATCTACGGCAATAATAAGCCCTGCTCCGTCTGCCGCGATTTTTTCTACAGATTCGAGATTCAGACCGTAACCTTCTTCCACGCGATGTGGTATGTAATATTCGCAATTCGCGCCTGCCGCTTTAAGCGTTTTGTACAATATGACGGTACTCATTATGCCGTCAACGTCGTAATCGCCGTAAATCACGATCTTTTTTCCGTCGGTAATGGCGGCCGAAACGATTTCGATCGCTTTTGCCATGTCTTTCATTTTGTACGCGTCTCTCAGTCGCGAAATAATGGGCTTGAGATACAAAAGTGCGGCATTCTTGCTTCGGATGCCTCGGTTTGCCATAACCTTCGCGGTTGTTTCGCTAATATCCAAAACCTGTGACATAAGCTGTAAATTTGCATCGGTTTCGATAATGATCCAATCATTCATGCCGTCGTTCATGCCCCCGTTCATGCCGCGATAATCCTTCCCGAAATCGCGCCTTTCGGCGAAATTTCCGCAATTCCGTATGACGCTTTGCTTCCGCCTCGCGGAAACGACGGGCTTCCCGGATTCATAATAAAGATGCCGCCGTGATTGGTTACAACGGGCAAATGCGTATGCCCGTAAAATGCCGCGTTTGCGCCGGCCTCTTTCGCGGCGTACGCAAGCCTGTCCAGTCCCATTTTTACGCCGTGCATATGCCCGTGAACAAGCAAAATTTTGGCTACTGCGTCCTGCGAATCCACGCA
>WRHA01000063.1 GCA_009783395.1 Defluviitaleaceae bacterium | reverse complement strand
TGATTTTGTATCTTGTATCACAGCGGCATATTGTGCAGGGAATAAAATCTACGGGGCTGAAGGATTAGTCCGAGTAAGAGATAAAATTTCCGCAGCTTCATTAATGATATACGTTGCGCCCGCTGTTTCAAGCTCGTCTCTCGAGCCGTATCCCCATAAAATACCTATGCTGTCTACTCCGGCGGCGATTGCACCGAGGATGTCGTGCTTTCGGTCGCCGATCATAACAGCATTTTTTCCTCCTGTATTATCCAGGGCGATGCGGATAATTTCAGCTTTGCCGTTCCTTGAGAGCGATCCGTCGAGATTATCGCCGGATACGAAGGAAAAATATTGCGCGAGGTCGAAGTGATCGAGGATTCGATTTGCCTGTGCGGTAACCTTATTTGTGGCGACGGCGAGCGTTTTGCCGTCGCTTTTAAGTTGCGCCAAAACTTTGGGCAAATCGGGATACAGCTTGTTTTGAAAAATGCCCTTATCCCAAAAAATATCGCGATATTTTTCGACGGCTTGCTCGACGTTTTCGTCTGTGACGCCAAGCTCCTTAAAAGAATCGCGAAGCGGCGGCCCGATAAATCGCGCCAAATCCGCAAGTTCTGTGCGGATTCCAAATGCCTCCGCCGTTGCCTGAAACGTTTTTGTGATGCCCTCAACCGGATCGGTCAATGTGCCGTCAAGGTCGAAAAGGTAAGTGTCGTACATAGTAAACTCCTCCTAAAAAATATAATTTACAGCATACCAATCGAAAATCGCTTGCCCGAACCACAATGCGGCAAGCGTTCCGATGCATAAAAACGGCGCGAATGGAATATACGCGCCGCGATTGCCTTTAATCATTAAAAAAAGCGCGACGGGGGATGCGGAAACAAACGCAAAAAGAAAGGCCAAAAACATGGACTGCCAGCCGAGAAACAGCCCGACCATCGCCATAAGTTTCATATCGCCGTAGCCAAAACCGTCTTTTTTCAGTAATAAAATTACAATGCGATCGATAATCAAAAGCGGCGCGAACCCCGCAATCACACCCAAAAGCGCGTCAAGCCACGATGTCGCGCCGGGAAAAATAAATCCGCCCGCAACAAAAAAAACTCCCGCAACCGCGCCTATAATTATAAGCCCGTCGGGAATTTCCATCGTGTCCGCGTCGATAAATGAAATCACGAGCAACACGAACGAGAAAACCAAAAGCGGCACGATCGAAAGGGTAGGGGAGTAGTACGCCATCCCCGCAAACAAAAGCCCGCAAAGAAACTCAATAATCGGATAGCGCGGCGAAATTTTCTTTTTGCACATGCGGCATTTTCCGCGTAAAAAAATCCAGCTTAAAACCGGAATTAAATCAAAAAATTTAAGCCGACTGCCGCAACTCGGGCAAGCCGACGGCGGTTTTACAATGCTTTTTTTCTTCGGCACGCGGTAAATTACTACATTCGCAAACGAGCCGAAGCACAATCCAAGCAAAAACGCTACGACAATATACATGCTTAACCCCGGTAATTTTTAGTTTCCTGCCACTTGGAGCAATCCATCTATATAACCTACAGCTTGTGTTGAGATAAATTCACGTGCCATCATTCACCAGCTTTCACTGCTACATATTAGCATATATTACGAGAAATTTAAAAGCGTGCTATAATTTTCTTTTCATCAATTTTTTCAAAGGAGGATTTATCATGAAGCGCATTAATGAATTTAATAATTTCCGTTCGGGTTTTGTAACCCTGATCGGGCGACCGAATGTGGGCAAATCTACGCTAATGAATTTTTTTATCGGCGAAAAAATTTCGATTGTTTCTAATAAGCCGCAAACAACGCGCAATAAAATCCGCAGTATTTTAACCGGCGAGGGCTATCAAATCATCTTCATCGATACCCCCGGTATCCACACGCCGACAACGCGCCTGGGCAAATTTATGGTAAAAAGCGCGAACACCGCACTAAATGAAGCCGACGCGGTAATCTACATGGTTGAACCGCGGGAAAGGATTCACGAAGGCGACGCGGCGATTATAAAGAGCCTGTCGGGCGTAAAACGGCCTGTTTTTTTGGCGATAAATAAGGTTGACACGATCGCAAAGCCTGTTTTGCTAAAAATAATCGAGCAGTACGGCCTTGCTTATAATTTTGCCGAAATTGTGCCGGTGTCCGCGCTTACGGGCGAAAATGTTCCCGCGCTTTTTGATTCAATTAAGGCAATTCTCCCCGAAGGTCCGATGTATTTCCCCGAAGACCAAATAACCGACCAACCCGAACGCCAAATCGCTGCCGAAATAATTCGCGAAAAAGCTTTGGCGTATTTACAGGATGAAATTCCCCATGGTTTGGCCGTTGAAATCACCGCAATGCGCGCCCGCACCGAGGACGACGACAGCATCGTTGATGTAGGCGCAACGATTTTCTGCGAAAAAGATTCCCACAAAGCCATAATAATCGGTAAAAAAGGCGCGATGCTAAAAAAAATAGGCACTGCTGCCCGCCACGACATACAACGCCTGCTTGGTTCGCCGATTTTTCTTGATGTGTGGGTAAAAATCAAAAAAAATTGGCGGGATAATGATTTTCTTCTTAAAAACTTCGGGTATGGAGACGCAAATATTTAAAAGCACGCCTTCGTTCCGTAAAGTGCATCCGGCTTCGAGACGTAATGTCGCATACCGCCGGATGTCAACGGTGTCCAATGCACGCTTGGCGTGCTTGGCGTGCTATTCCCCGTCTGCGCGTGCGCGGGTGATTGATGCGCCGAGTTTGTTTAGGCGGGCATCGAGATTGGCGTAGCCTCGGTCGATGTGATGGATGCCGGTGATTTCGGTGGGGCCTTCGGCACGGAGAGCGGCGAGTACCAGAGCTGCGCCTGCTCGGAGGTCGCTTGCGGCAACTTGGGTGCCGGTCAGGCGGTTTACGCCTTCGATGATTGCACTGCG
>WRHA01000062.1 GCA_009783395.1 Defluviitaleaceae bacterium | reverse complement strand
TGCGAGCCGAGATGGTCAACAATCAGCCGAACTTCAACGCCCGCCGCAACACGCTCCTCAAGCGCGGCAAGAAGACGCCGCCACATTATGCCGTCTCTCACGATAAAAAATTCCAAAAAAACAAATCTCTGTGCCGCCGAAATTTCGGCAAGCATGTTGTCAAACATTTCCTCGCCCATCGCGTAATACTTCGCGTCCGTGTTCGCGTAGGCGTGATAGCTTGATGCATCGCGAATATATTTCATTAAGCTGAACATTCGCCCGCATTCAACGCGATTTACAAAGGGTAACTTTCCGTCTGCATCAAGAAGCTTTGCAATCAAGGCATGTTCGCGCACATGCGCCGCAATTCGCCGAAGCGGCCGCTTATTGCCGAAAAACAAATAAAAAATTCCGCCAATCGACGGAAATGCCAAAATTATAACAATCCATGTAATTTTATAAACCGACGCTTCGTCTTTTTTAAGCACAAACGAAAACACAAGCACGCTGAAAAAAATCCCGATCCACCGCACGATCTCGTGGGTTTGCACGACCCATGCCGCAAAAACAGCAAGCAAAATTATCTGCAAAACAAGCAGCAGTATAGTAAAATTCATACGTGTGAAAACTCGAAATTTTTTCATTAACAAATTATACAATGGTATTAGAATTTTGAAAACACAAATACTACCGATGTGGAGGTAACGCCGTGTTGGAAAACTTTTTTACAAGCGAATATTTTGTGTGGGAGCTTGCGCGATTCGGCATAAAAATTCTGCTAACGCTTTTAGTTACAAAAATTTTTCGCTTGCTTTGGCGGCGCACATTTACCGCCGACACGATACATTTGAAATTTATCAAGAATGTGATGAGCGCGTTTATTTGGGTGGCAGGGCTGGCGTACGCGCTTAGTGCGTTTTCGCTTTTTCAGGATATTGCGGTTGCGTTTTTTGCAGGGTCCGGCATAGCCGCGCTGGCGATTGGTCTTGCGGCACAGGAATCTTTAAGCAACGCATTTAACGGACTGTTTATTTCCATTTTCAAGCCCTTCGAAGTAGGCGACCGCGTGCATCTCGTAAACGCGAATATAACAGGCTTTATCGAAGACATAACCCTTCGCCACACCGTAATTCGCACATTTATGAATTCCCGCATAATTATTCCAAACTCCGTAATCAACAAGGAGCTTATCGAAAATTCCAACTTCTGCAACCCTCAAGCCTCCGCCTTCGTAGATGTGATAATAACCTACGATTCCGACGTACCACGCGCTTGCGAAATTTTAGCCGATGTAATAGGAAGCCACCCCGACTTCGTTGACACGCGCACCCCCGAAGCCCGCGAAACCGCCCCAAAAGTCCCCGTTTTCGTTCGCGCAATAGGCCTTCATGGCGCAGAGCTTCGCGCCTCAATGTGGACGGAAACAATAACAAACAACTTCGCCGCCTGCAGTGACGCCAGAAAATCAATCATAGAGGAGTTTGAAAGAAACGGGATAAAAATTTCGGTAAAAAAATATTGCGCGCCAAGCACGCAGTGAGCGCGCCAAGCACGCAGTGAACGCGCCAAGCGCGCAGTGAACACCGTGGGCATCTTGTGGGAGGCGACATTACGTCTCGAAGCCGGATACGGTTTTCTAGTCTGAAAAAAAAACAAACGGCACGATAGATTTACCTCGTGCCGTTCGTCTTTTATATCCCGTTAAAGCGTATCCGGCTTCGAGACGTAACTTAGCCTAGTACCGGATTTACACGGTGCTCCGTTAAACTGAATCCGGCTTCGAGACGTAATGTCCCTTACCGCCAAATGTCCACGGTTCTCATTGCACGCTTGGCGTGCTTTCGGGTGTTGGTGCTGTTTGTTGGGGTGCGGGTTCTTGTTTTTTGTTGAAGAAAACGGGTACGGTTTCCGGGTTTGCAAGTGCTACGCCGGAAGCGTCATTGCCGGTTCGAGCGGCACGATTTAATCCGCTTACGGAAGTTCCGCTATTGCGGTTTACGCCGTTTACAGAGGCATTGTTGCGGTTTGCGCCATACATTTCGGAACGACGACCGGCACGATTCATGCCGGATGTACCACGATCGGTGCGGTTCATTTCATAACGATTGCTTGCATAGCGGTTGCCATCAAGCCGTCTTGCGCGATTCGGATGTGACCCGTAGCGGAATGTATTTCCTATACGTGCTTGCGGACGCCCAAAGGTTGAGCGGGCGGGTGCGCGTGCCGTGCGATAACCGAAATCATCGTCAATGCCGCGTGCGCGGGTTTCCATATCACTTGCGTTTCTAGTTTGGTTGCGCATTGTGCGTCCCCCGAAAAGGCCACGTGTTGTGCGACCTGTGTACGAATCGGGACGGCGGTTTACTGCGTCCGAAACTCTTTGTCCGTTACGGTTTCCTTGGTTTCTTTCCGGCGTATTCGCGGAGCAACCCGTTGCTGTTGTTGCGAGCATCCCCACAACTACGCCGGCCGCGATTAAACGTCTTAAACTCATTTCATATCTCCCCTATTTTATGTCATTTAAAATCTCACAAGCAATTTTTTTCTAAACCGTAGAACCGTATCCGGCTTCGAGACGAATCCTCCGCCTCCCACCACATGTCCACGGTTCCCACTGCACGCTTGGCGTGCTGCTTGCTTGTGAGATTATTTTGGGCAAATATAAATTTTAAATACTGTGTGACGTTTGGAATGAGAGATATTATTTTACATGGAAGCGAAATTTTGACCACATATAGATGAAGGGAAAATTTCAACGAAATTTTTTAAACGGGAAACAATCGCGTCAACAACCAAAATTTCGCCGCCGTAATGGCTGACGTCGATAAGCGCGATTCCGCTTTCAAGCGCGTCGGAAATGGCGTGATAGCGCAAGTCGCCCGTGATATACACGTCGCACCCCGCCGCAA
>WRHA01000061.1 GCA_009783395.1 Defluviitaleaceae bacterium | reverse complement strand
GAGGCTCGGCCGATATTTGTCCACGATTTCACAACAGCGCAACAGCCAGTCCTGCAAAAATTCCTCACTGGGTCCCTGCGTTAACAAATCATGGTGATCCGGTTCGGGCATTGCGGGCCAATACAAATCGTCGGGAGTAAGCGCGTCGGTTACATCGCTCTCAAAATTTTTCCCGTTGCTCATAAAAAACCAATGCTCCAAACGATGCGAAGACGCACCGCGCACAAGCCCGACCTTTTCGCAAGCGTCAAGCAAATCCCCAAGCATGTCGCGCTTTGGGCCCATTTCCTTCGCGTTCCAGCGAGAAAGCTCGCTCTCATACATCTGAAATCCGTCATGATGCTCTGCGACAGGAACAACGTAGCCGGCGCCCGTGTTTTTAATAAGCCGCGCCCATTCATCGGGGTCAAAATTTTCCGATTTAAACATCGGAATAAAATCCTTGTAGCCGAAATCTTTATGCGCACCGTAGGTTTTCAAATGATGCTCATACTCCGGCATTCCTTGGATATACATATTTCGCGCATACCAATCGTTAAATGCGGGAACGGAGAACGGCCCCCAGTGGATAAAAATGCCGAACTTCGCTTCCTGCATCCACTCCGGCGGAGTGAATGCAGAAAGAGATTCCCAATTATCCGAAAAAGGTCCTTGCGCAATAATTTTCTCAATATGCTCAAGATTCATTTTGCGCCCCCCAACTAAAACTTGCGGGAGGTGGCTTTGCCATTTTCCGTCATTTCGATTACCGCGCCCGGGCGAACCCACAATCCAAGGCTGAAATAGTCATGTTTTGAATCAATAAACACGCCGCCGTCGGATTTTTCGCCGGTAAACCAGTTTGTCCACTGCCCGTCGACCTTTGGAAGGTACAAACGGCGTGTGCCTTCCTCGTTGAAAATCGGAGCGACAAGCAGGCTGTCGCCGAGCATGTATTGCGTGTCGAGGTGTACGCAAACGGGGTCGTCGGGGAATTCCAAGACCATTGCGCGCATCATCGGAATGCCTGTTTTGTGTGCGGTTTCGGCGTTTCTGTAATAGTACGGCAGAAGGGATTCCTTCAGTTGAACAAAATGTCGCACAACGTCAACAGCCTCATCGTCGAAGAGCCACGGCACACGATACGAAGAGCTTCCGTGCAAACGCGAATGGGACGACATAAGCCCAAATGCCACCCAACGCTTGTAAACATCAGGCGTCGCGGTGTTTTCAAAGCCGCCAATATCGTGGCTCCAGAAACCGAAGCCGCAAAGCGAAAGGCTAAGCCCGCCGCGCAAGCTTTCCGCCATCGCTCCGTAATTGGAGTCGCAGTCGCCGCCCCAGTGTACCGGGAACTGCTGACAACCCGCCGTCGCACTGCGCGCAAACAAAACGGCCTCCTCCTTGCCCTTAACTTCTTCAACCACATCCCAGACCACTTTATTGTAGATGTAGGCATAATAATTGTGCATTTTGTGCGGGCAGGAGCCGTCGAAATAAACGCCGTCTGTGGGGATTCTTTCGCCGAAGTCTGTTTTAAAACAGTCCACGCCCATCGCCATAAGCCGACGCAAATGAGATTTGTACCACTCGCACGCATCCGGGTTTGTAAAGTCTACGATGGCCAAGCCGGGTTGCCACAATTCCCACTGCCACACGCCGCCTTTGTCATTTTTTATCAGATAGCCCTTCTCTTTGCCCTCTTTGAAAAGCGGCGATTTTTGCCCGATGTACGGGTTTATCCACACGCAAATTTTCAGCCCTTTGGCCTTGAGGCGTTTGAGCATTCCTTCGGGATCGGGGAACATGTCTTTGTCCCATTCGAAATTGCACCATTCGTATTCCTTCATCCAGAAGCAGTCGAAATGGAAGACGCTGAGCGGAATATCGCGCTCGGCCATACCGTCGATGAATGAATTTACGGTTTCCTCGCTGTAATCCGTTGTGAACGACGTCGAAAGCCACAGGCCGTAACTCCATTTCGGCGGAAGCGCGGGACGTCCGGTAATCGACGTGTAGCGAGAAAGAGCGTCCGCCGGATTTTCGCCGCCGATAATCATGTAATTAAGCTCTTCGCCCGGCACAGAAAACTGCACGCGGCTTACAACTTCCGAGCAAACTTCGAAGCTGACCTTTTCGGGATGATTTACAAACACGCCGTAGCCACGCGTGGAAAGATAAAACGGAACCGTTTTGTATGCCAAATCAGAACAAGTGCCGCCGTCTTCGTTCCAAATATCAACGACCTGTCCATTCTTCACAAATGGTGTGAAGTATTCGCCAAAGCCGTAAAAATATTCATCAACGGAAGCCGCCAAACGCTCGCGCCAGTAGGGGCCGCCATCGGTTGTCATGTACGCAAGCTGTCTGTTGCCCGATCCGGTTAAAAATCTTCCGTCCCAGCGATATTCGATTTCAAAGGTTTCCTTTTTAACATGCGCCTTCAGCTTGCCCGTCGTGACGATGTATTCTGCGTCGTTTTCTTCGAAGCCGATGCTTTTTTCTTCATTATTATACGGATAATTCGGACCCGGATTATCCGTGCCTTCATAGTGGTTTAGTTTTACATTAAGCACACCCTCAACCGGCGCCTCGAATTTTAACGTAAAAAGAGGCCCCGCCAAAGTCTGCCCACGATGATACACCTTCCATGGTGTAACATACATGGTCACGCACTTTTGCGAAACCTCCAAGTCGCGCACATCCGCACACGAATACGCAGTAACCCCGTCACGCAACAACCAATACCCTTTGGTAAATTTCATTTTGCTCTCTCCTCTCGGGAAATATAAAGTTTCTGTCAGTTTAGTGTCTGCATCCATTTGGGTCAAGTGCGTAATATCGCAACAGCGCGTTCACAACACCCCATGCGTAATCAACTTGGCGGCGTTCGTTTATCATCCATGAAAAA
>WRHA01000060.1 GCA_009783395.1 Defluviitaleaceae bacterium | reverse complement strand
AAGCATTCGCGCCTTTATCTCCAAAAGCGTCGCCGCCATAACAAGAAACTCGCTCATCTGCTCCATGTCCGGCGGCAAGCCCGCGACAACCGCCATGTATTCCGCCGTTATTTGCGAAATCGGGATGTCGTGGATGTCGATTTCGGCACGCTGAATAAGCCGCAAGAGCAAGTCCAGCGGCCCCTCAAATTTCTCGAGCTTGAACTCCACTACAGCAAAACCGTCGGGAGCGAAGCAGCTACAATAAAAATGCTTGAAATTGTCCAGACAAGTAGCCCGACAATGCCAAAAATCATCAGCAAAAACAATACGATTTGCATCGGCTTTTCATAATTGTTGAGCCACATGGCAGCCGAAGGCGAAACGAAGACTTGTAAAATTTTATTCATCGCAAGCGGGGCAACAGGGAACAAGTTGAACACCGCAAGCTGAATATTAAGCCGCCCGAACTGGTGCAAAATCGTAACCCACACAGGAGGCGTAGTAAGACCAAACCCCATCGCGGGCGACGGAGTATGAACTACGCTTGCAACAAAGACCGCCGCCATCCCGATTAAAAGATTTACAATCATCGGTGTGGCGTACGTTAAAATCACGCCCTGCTTTTTGTTCTTGTAGTAAAACGCCGACGTTGTAACAGGCCTCCCCCATCCCACCCCGAAAAAGAGCATCAAAAAAAACCCGATCGGCTCAAAATATTTGAACGGATTAAGCGTTTGGAAGCCGTTATGCTTTGGTGTTCGGTCGCCAAGCGCGGCGGAAACACGCGCTTTAACAAATTCGTGTATAACCGGTGCGAAAAAAGCCCCCGGCAAAAGGAGGAGAAGATTTGTCATGTTGAACACCTTTCCAAGGCCTCCCACAGTCCAAGCAAATAATTTGCGCCGATTGCACGATCGTAAAGGCCATAACCGGGGCGACCTTTCTTTGTTGTTTCGTCCCAAATCATGCGGCCGTGGTCGGGGCGGACGTAGCCGACGAATCCGACATCGTGAAACGCCTTCATTATCGCAAAAATATCAAGCGAACCGCAGGGCGTGTAATGCGCGGATTCGTAAAAGTCGGTTTCGTTTTCGAAGCGGAGATTGCGTACGTGGGCGAAATGGATTTTCCCCTCGCCGCCAAATTCGCGAACCATAGCGGGAATATCCGCGCCTTTTTTCGCGCCGAGCGAGCCCGTGCAAAGCGTCAAGCCATTGTGCCGCGAGGGGTGCAAATCGAGATATTTTCGGATATTGTCGCGGCTTATGATTAATTTCGGCAGTCCGAAAATCGGTTGTGGAGGGTCGTCGGGATGAACCGCCATTTTTATGTCAAGCTTTTCTGCGTGAGGGATGATTGCGTCGAGGAAATATTTCATGTTCGCATAAAATGTTTCCTCTTTCATTCCGCGGTATGCTTGTAAGTAGTGGTTGATTTTTTTCATGCGTTCGGGTTCCCATCCCGGCATTTCGTAGGTGTCGGACTCCTCGGCATAGCGCGCCGCAAGCTCCTCCGTCGACAGGTTTGCGATAAACGCCGCCTCGTATCGCATTGTGTTTGAGCCGTCGGGCAAGTCGTAGTACAAATGTGACCGCGCCCAATCCAAGACAGGCATCATGTTGTAGCAGATGCACTTGATGCCGTGCCGCGCAAGCCGATCCATTGTTACGATGTAATTTTCAATTTTCTCGTCGCGTCCGGGCGCGCCCAGCTTGATGTCTTCGTGGATGTTTACACTTTCGATTACCTCAACTTCGAGGCCTGCGGCATGTACAGCCGCGACCATTGCGGCGATCCTTTCCTCCGGCCACGCCTCGCCGGCAGGAATATCCAAGAGGCTTGTTACAACGCCCGTCATTCCGGGAATTTGCTTAATTTCGCGCAGGCCGATGGGGTCTTGGTTTTCGCCGAACCAGCGAAAAGTCATTTTCATTAAAAATGCTCCTTTCGGTTTATATTTATTTGCTTGCGTTTCCTAAACAGTTTTAAACAGTTCCGTCGGCTCGTCTACAATGGGGCAGTTATTATAGAGATTGAGCGGGTCGAGGTCGAGGCAGGTTTTTTCGCTGTAGCTCTTGTCGGGCGTCCAAGCCAAAGTGTTGTTGATGACCGTGCAGGTTTCCATAAAGCGATTTTCCTCCGCCAAGCACTGAAACACGCCTTGACGCAAAAGCCCCGTTGCATCGTACAGCCGAATCGTTCCGTCATCGAAATAAATATATACCTTGTAATCCTCCGTGGGGATTACTTGCAAAACAGCAGGCCAATAGTCCATTTAAAGCTCTCCTCTTTCATTCGCATACTGCATGAAATATAGCATATTCGCCGCATGTAAAGCAAAAATTTTGTAATTGAGGCGAAAAATTTTTTTCCGCGACAACTTCATCGCCTGACAATCGCACCAAAAAATACCCATCCTCGTCCCATACGATGTACATAAAAAATTGTGCGAGAAAATGGCGATACTCCTCGAGGGTAATATCATTCTCGTACATGATTTGTGCGTGCGGAATGCCTACGAAGCGCAGATGCCACGGCTCGTAAATTATGCGCGTGATGTTGGACTTCCCCTGCGGATAACGCACAACAAATCCGAAGCGGCAACAGTTTTCCTCGATCCAGCGTCCCGCCGTTGTATTTGCAAACGCGCCGGAAAGCTGCCCGTTTATGCTAACATCCAGCGCGAGACCGAGCTGATGCTCGCTTGCGCCCGGCGGCTGAACCGACTGCGCCGCGATATGCGCCGCTTCCTCACGGTCGTGACCCTTTGCCATAAGCAGCCGCATTTTATCTTCAAAAATCGCGGTTTGGTGCGTGTAGCATCGGTACGCGCTTTGAAGGTGCAGGCCATAAACCCCCTCCGACTCCATCTCCGCAAGCATTTCGGCAAAGGCATCCCG
>WRHA01000059.1 GCA_009783395.1 Defluviitaleaceae bacterium | reverse complement strand
GCCGCCGCCCAGCCCACAAGCGGCGTAAAATCCAAAACCGCCGAGCCGATAATCGCATCAAGCAAGCCGGAAATCTCTCCGCCCGCCGCAAAAAATCGCATCATCACATCAACAACAAGCGGCACAAAACTCGCGGCAATCACCACTTTTGCCAAACCGAGTTTGGCCGAATCTCCGCTTGTCATTGCGTACAAAAAAATGGAAAGCATTTGTACCGTAAGTGCGAAAAGCACATACGCCAGCCACAGCAAAAACAGACCTCCCGCGCCAATGCCAAAAGCATCACGAAGCCACGCCGCCTGAAAAATCACGAACCAGCTTCCTATAAGAATTGTTTTGAATGCCTGAACGATCCCGTAAAGCAAAATCGTGCGTGCGCGAATCGGCGAAACAAAGAGGAAGTTAACGTCCTCCATTCCGTACTGCGACGAGCCTTTTGACCCCGCAAAAATTGTCGGGAACAAGTACATCATCAAAAAAAAGCCGAATAAAATTCCTTTCAGCAAAAGGAAATTCGGCTCTGTGGCATACGCGTCCGCGTCGCCGAAATCAATTTCCGGCGGCCCCGTGCGAAGCGAGGTTATCAAAAAAAACGACAAAAATCCGATGCCGATTAAATATGCAATCAGCTTGCCGGGGGATTTTATAGTGTCCTTAATCCTGTTTTTTGTCGTGTGGATGAGGAGGTAGGTTAGGCTATTCATTCAGCTCACCCGCCTCAAACAGCGAGAAATAGATGTCTTCGAGTGTTTCGGCTTGGTCTGCGCGGCGGCACTCGCGCACAAGCTTGCTTGCCTTCATTATAAAGGTAACGTCCCAGTTGCTTCCGATTGTGTCAATCATGTGCGTGCTTATAAGAAGGCTTACGCCCTCGGCCTTCAAATCAGCTATCGCTTGCTGTAATTCGCGGATGCCGTGCGGGTCAAGGCCGGAAAGCGGCTCGTCTAAAATAATCGCCTTTGGCTGCGGAAGCATCGCGCAGCAAATGCTGATCTTCTGCTTCATGCCCTTTGAAAGCTCCTTGCCGAGCTTGTTTTTTTTGTCGGCGAGGTCGAATTTTTCCAAAAGAGAATCGGCTCGACTGCGCCAATCCTTTAGCCTGTATGCCCGCGCAATAAATTCCAAATGCTCGTCCACGGTAAGCATGGGATAGGGCACCGCGATTTCCGGCACATATCCCAAAACACGCTTTGCTTGAACCGAGCGGTTGTCATGCCCGTCGATCGTGATTTTTCCCTTGAAACGCAAAAGCCCGCAAATCGATTTTATCAGCGTGGACTTTCCCGCGCCGTTAGGGCCGAGAAGTACGCCAAGCTCTCCCGTGCCCAGGTGCAGGGAGATGTCATCGTTTGCCAAAAACTTGCCATATTTTTTCGTTAAACCGGCAACGCTAATCATTCAAGCAACAGCGACGGATATTTCGTCACCATCAATTCTATAAAGATACCAAGGCCGGTAGTTTGTGCCTTGGACATGTTTGTAAAACGCGCACCGTATGTGAATTTCCCGTCGGCGGTTGTGCCGGAGAAGACGATTCTTAAGCCGCAGGAGATGTCCATACTTCGCGCAAAGTCGGACGCTTCGCCCTCTAAAAGGAGCTTCTCGCCGACCGGGTACTCCGTTTGCATTTCAAAGCCGATGCCGCCGTCGGAAATGTCATGTACAACAACATCGTCCCATTTCCAACCGTCCTTGCTGACCCTTGCAGATACGCCAAGCAAGTTTGTGCGAATTGAAATACGCCTTTCCTGTGACGGTACAAGCGTTTGCATGAATACCCCTCCTTATTAACAGGGCCTCAAGTCCCCGTTAATCTTCACTTTTCATTCAGCTTTTTCTGAATACTCTTCAAGAAGCCGCATACCCAACGGTTTATCGCAGGGTTTATCGTGGTTTCGTCGTCGTGTACGGCAAATGTTGTTTCAATGTCGGTCATGTCATAGAAATAAAGCATGTCAACAAGCCGCAAAACGCTGTGCAAAAAGCTTGTAAACACGATTTCATTGTGTGTGTTTCCGTCGAGCGAGATTATGTCGAAAAGATCGGGCCGCGTGCGAATTTCTTCCATTACGGCGGGGTGAAGCTCTTTGTGTGCGGTGTGGCGTTTGTAGACGATGTTTAGGTTATCGTCGGCACGCTTACGCGCCAAAAGACGCTCGATGATTTTTTCGATGCGGCAATTTATGTCAACTACGAGGATGCGCCAGTTGTTTTCCTTCGCAAAGCGTATTAAATCGATCGCTTGTGCGCGGTTTCGCGGAAAACCGTCGATTAGCCCCGGCGTGTTTGCAAGCGCGAATTCGCGAAAGATGCCGCAGGTTTTTTCGTCCTCTACGAGTATGCCCTTTTCGGTCATTTCGCGAATCGAGGGGTCTTCCATCGCTTTTCTGCGAAAAATTTCGCCCATGCTTGCCGACCATAAGTCCGGCAACCAGTAGCGTTTAATATTTTGCACAAGCGTACCTTTTCCGCCGCCCGACTCGCCCAAAAGCACGATAAAGTCCCATTTTTCCAGTAGTAATGGCTTTCTTGTCATCCGTGTTCCTCCGTATGGTTCTAAAGTTGTTGTCATTGTACGTGTTTTTTCTTACATATTCAAGAAAAATTTAGCGCAAAATATAGTTTGAGGTGAAAAATGTGAAAAAAATTATTTTCGTTCTTACATTAATTTGTTTTTCGGCGACGATTTGCTTCGTTTGCTTCGCCGATGAACCCAATGTTGATGCGGCGGGCGCGATTTTAACCGAGGCGGGAACCGGACGCGTTTTGTGGGGAAAAAATGAACACGAACCCCTCGCAATGGCAAGCACAACAAAGATTATGACGGCGATTCTCGCAATCGAAAGCGGGCGCGCCGACGAAATCGTAACGGTTTCGGCGCG